>NZ_JALDXU010000050.1:0-23577 GCF_032154715.1 Citricoccus sp.
CACCGACTCCCACACCACCATGGTCAACGGCCTGGGCGTGCTGGGCTGGGGCGTCGGCGGCATCGAGGCCGAGGCGGCCATGCTCGGACAGCCGGTCTCCATGCTCATCCCGCGCGTCGTCGGCTTCAAGCTGACCGGCTCCATCCCGGCCGGTGCCACCGCCACGGACGTGGTGCTGACCATCACCGAGATGCTGCGCCAGCACGGCGTGGTCGGCAAGTTCGTCGAGTTCTACGGTGAGGGCGTCGGCTCCGTGCCGCTGGCCAACCGCGCCACCATCGGCAACATGTCCCCGGAATTCGGCTCCACCGCCGCCATGTTCCCCATCGACCAGATCACCCTGGACTACCTGCGCCTGACCGGTCGCTCCGAGGAGAACATCGCCCTCGTCGAGGCCTACACCAAGGAACAGGGCCTCTGGCACGACGCCTCCGCGGAAGTGCAGTACTCCGAGTACCTCGAGCTGGACCTGGGCACCGTGGTGCCCTCGATCTCCGGCCCGAAGCGCCCGCAGGACCGCATCCAGCTGACCGACGCCAAGGACCAGTTCCGCAAGGACATCCACAACTACGCCACGGAGGACGAGGCCGGCTCCGGCCGTCCGTCCAAGACGGTGGACGTGGCCATGGCGGACGGCCGTGAGTTCCAGCTGGACCACGGTGCCGTCTCGATCGCCTCCATCACCTCCTGCACCAACACCTCCAACCCCTCGGTGATGATGGCCGCCGCCGTGCTGGCCCGCAACGCCGTGGAGAAGGGCCTCGCGTCGAAGCCCTGGGTGAAGACCTCCGTGGCCCCCGGCTCCCGGGTCGTCACCGAGTACTACGAGAAGTCCGGTCTGATTCCGCACCTGGAGGCCCTGGGCTTCCACATCGTGGGCTACGGCTGCACCACTTGCATCGGCAACTCCGGTCCGCTGGAGTCCGAGGTCTCGCAGGCCATCCAGGACAACGACCTGTCCGTGACCTCGGTGCTCTCGGGCAACCGCAACTTCGAGGGCCGCATCAACCCGGACGTCAAGATGAACTACCTGGCCTCGCCGCCGCTGGTGGTCGCCTACGCCCTGGCCGGCACCATGGACTTCGACTTCGACCACCAGCCCCTGGGCCAGGACGCCGAAGGCCAGGACGTGTTCCTGAAGGACATCTGGCCGGACCCGACCGAGGTCCAGCAGATCATCGACCGCTCGATCGACACCGAGATGTTCACCCGCGAGTACGGCACCATCTTCGACGGTGACTACCGCTGGCAGGCGCTGTCGACGCCGGAGGGTGACACCTTCGCGTGGGACGCCGAGTCGACCTACGTGCGCAAGCCCCCGTACTTCGAGGGCATGCAGGCCCAGCCGGAGCCGGTCCAGGACATCGAGGGCGCCCGGGTGCTGCTCAAGCTCGGCGACTCCGTGACCACCGACCACATCTCCCCGGCGGGTTCCTTCAAGTCGGACACCCCGGCCGGACGGTACCTGCTGGAGAACGGGGTCGAGCGCAAGGACTTCAACTCCTACGGCTCCCGCCGTGGCAACCACGAGGTGATGATCCGCGGCACGTTCGCGAACATCCGCATCAAGAACCAGCTCCTGGACGGCGTGGAGGGCGGCTTCACCCGCGACTTCACCCAGGACGGCGCCCCGCAGGCCTATGTCTACGACGCCGCCGAGAACTACCAGGCCGCCGGCACCCCGCTGGTCGTCCTGGCCGGCAAGGAGTACGGTTCCGGCTCGTCCCGCGACTGGGCCGCCAAGGGCACCGCGCTGCTGGGCGTCAAGGCCGTCATCACCCAGTCCTTCGAGCGCATCCACCGCTCGAACCTGATCGGCATGGGCGTGCTGCCGCTGCAGTTCCCCGAGGGCGAGTCGGCGGACACCCTCGGCCTGGACGGCACCGAGACCTTCGCCATCTCCGGTGTGACCGCCCTGAACGAGGGCACCACCCCGAAGACCGTCAAGGTCACCGCCACCCACGAGAACGGCAAGGTCACCGAGTTCGACGCGGTCGTCCGCATCGACACCCCCGGTGAGGCCGACTACTACCGCAACGGTGGCATCCTGCAGTACGTGCTGCGCCAGATCGCGACCAAGTGATCGTCCGCCGGCTCCCCGCACCGGGGGACCGGCGGCCAATCTGACCGAAGGGCCGGACTCCCGTGTGGGGGTCCGGCCCTTCGTCCTCTCGTGGTCCCCGCCGCGCGGTATTCTGGTGGGACCCAGTACTTCCCCGGCCGAAAGGACCGCTTGCCCGTGGGCCTTCTCGAAACGATCCGTACCCCGCAGGACCTCACCCGTCTCTCCGGTGGTCAGCTGCGGCAGTTGGCCGAGGAGATCCGCGGCTTCCTCATCGCCAACGTCTCCCGTACCGGCGGCCACCTCGGGCCGAATCTCGGTGTGGTCGAGTTGACCCTGGCGATCCACCGGGTCTTCGACTCGCCCCGGGACGCCGTCATCTTCGACACCGGGCACCAGTCCTACGTGCACAAGCTCGTCACCGGCCGCCAGGACTTCTCCACGCTGCGCCAGGAGGGCGGCCTCTCCGGCTACGGGGACCGCGGCGAGTCCGTGCATGACGTGGTGGAGTCCTCCCACGCCTCCTCGTCCCTGTCCTGGGCGGACGGGATCTCGCGGGCCTGGTCCCTGCGCGGGGACGGAGACCGTTCTGTGGTGGCCGTGATCGGGGACGGCGCGCTGACCGGCGGCATGGCCTGGGAGGCGATCAACAACATCGCCGCGGATCGTGACCGGCGCGTCGTGATCGTGGTCAATGACAACGGACGCTCCTACGCGCCCACCGTCGGCGGACTCGCCAACCAGCTCTCCGGGCTCCGCCGGGCCTTCCTGGACAAGCTCCGCACGCACCGGAGCTACGAGGACACCCTCGACTTCTGGAAGTCCCGGCTGCAGACCTCCGGGACGGCCGGGCGGTTCGTGTACAAGTCCCTGCACGCCACGAAGAAGGGCATCAAGGACTGGTGGGCTCCGCAGGGCCTCTTCGAGGACCTGGGGATGAAGTACATCGGTCCCATCAACGGGCACGACCAGGCAGAGCTCGAGGAGGCGCTGGCGGACGCCAAGAACTATGCCGGCCCCGTCATCGTGCATGCCATGACCGAGAAGGGGCATGGCTATGCCCCGGCGGTGGCCCACCAGGACGACCAGTTCCACGCCATCGGCCAGATCGACCCGGAGACGGGCGAACCGGTGGCCTCCAGCTCCGGCCCTTCCTGGACGTCCGTGTTCGGCCAGGAGATCTGCGCGATCGCGGACGAGCGCGAGGACGTCGTGGCCATCACCGCGGCCATGAAGATCCCCGTCGGCCTGGGGCTCATGGCCGAGAGGCATCCGCAACGCGTCTACGACGTCGGCATCGCCGAGCAGCATGCCGTCACCTCGGCCGCCGGGATGGCCTTCGGCGGGCTGCATCCCGTGGTCGCGGTGTACGCCACCTTCCTCAACCGCGCCTTCGACCAGGTCCTGATGGACGTCGGCCTGCACCGGGCCGGCGTCACGTTCGTCCTGGACCGGGCCGGTGTCACCGGCCCGGACGGGCCCAGCCACCACGGCATGTGGGACCTGGCCCTGCTGCAGTCCGTGCCCACCCTGCGCATCGCCGCACCGCGGGACGCCCAGCGCCTCCGGGAGGAGCTGCGGGAGGCCGTGGCCGTGGAGGATGCGCCGACGGTCGTGCGCTTCTCGAAGGGGTCCGTGGGACCGGAGATCGCCGCACTGGAGCGGCTCGCGGACGGCGTGGACGTGCTGGTCCGCCTCGGGGCGGCCTCCGAGGAACCGGGGGCCGAACGTGATGTCCTGATCGTCGCCGTCGGGACCATGGCCGAGCTCGGGCTGGATGTGGCGGCCCGGCTGGCCGACCAGGGGATCTCCGCCACCGTCATCGACCCGCGATGGGTGCTGCCCGTCCAGGAGTCCGTGATCGAGATGGCCTCCCGCCACCGGATCGTCGTCTGCATCGAGGACGGGGTGAAGGCCGGCGGCGTCGGCTCGCGGATCCGCCAGGAGATGCGCGCGCGCGGCGTGGACACGGCGCTCAACGAGGTCGGCCTGCCGGTGGAGTTCCTGGCCCATGCCTCCCGGGGCCAGGTGCTCGAGCGCACCGGCCTGACGGCGCGCCGCATCGCCCAGGACACGGTGGCCCAGGTCCTCGGCACGAAGGTGCCGTTCGCGCGTCCGCTGACGGGCCAGATGAGCCAGGTCCGGGCGGCCGGGGACACCGCCGGCAGCAAGGATGACAACACGGGTCAGATCCCGTCAACGGAGGGCACATCGTGAGCATCGTTCGTACCTACCGGCGGTCCGAGCAGGACGGCCAGCAGCGCGTGGACTACCGCGAGGCGTGGTTCGCTCCCGGCAGCGGGGAGGTCGTGGTGCACCACGGCCGGATCGGCAGCACGGGCACGACGTCGGCTGAGCGGGTCCCGGACGACGCCACCGGCGAGCAGCTGCTCGCCGGCTTCGCCGCGCAGTGCGCGGAGGACGGCTTCGCCGTGCTCCCGGCGGACGAACTGAAGCACTTCGAGGTGTTCTATCGGCTGAAGGGTGCGGAGCCGACGTCGGTGGAGACCGCCCTGGTGGCCAAGCTGCGGGGAGAGGTCACGAATCAGCTGGCCTGGCGCGGGCTGGGTGAGGTCGTGGACGAGCGCGCGGAGTCCGGCCGCGTCGTGTTCGAGGTGGCCACGCCGCACCTGCGCAAGGCGGCCGCCGAGATCCCGGCCGCCACCAAGTTCGCGGGTGTCCAGCCCTCCCGCGTCACCACCTCCCGCTGAATCTCCCCTGGAGGCGGAGCAACTGCGGCGCCCTCGCCGTGGCCCGCCGACCCGACCACTCGAAGGATTGAATCCCATGGAACACCGCCGCCTCGGGCGCTCCGGCCTGTCCGTCTCCGTCGTCGGACTGGGGTGCAACAACCTCGGCCGCCCCGGCACCGTGACCGAAAGCCAGGAGGGGACGGACGCGGTGGTGCACGCCGCCCTGGACGCCGGGGTGACGTTGTTCGACGTCGCGGACACCTATGGGGCGACCGCCGGCCTGAGCGAGGAGCGGCTGGGCCGGGCCCTGGGCGCCCGGCGTGAGGAGATCGTCCTGGCCACCAAGTTCGGCATGGACATGGGCGGCGTCAACGGCAACGACTTCGGGGCCCGCGGCTCGCGCCGGTACATCATCACGGCCGTGGAGGCCTCGCTGCGGCGGCTGGGCACGGACTGGATCGACCTGTACCAGTTCCACACCCCGGATGACGCGACGCCGATCGAGGAGACCCTCTCCGCCCTCGACGACCTCGTACGCTCGGGCAAGGTGCGGTACATCGGCCATTCCAACCGGGCCGGCTGGCAGATCGCCGAGGCCGAGTTCGTGGCCCGCGAGCTCGGGACCGAGGCCTTCATCTCCGCCCAGAACCACTACAACCTGCTGGACCGTCGTGCCGAGCTCGAGGTCCTGCCCGCGGCGCGGGCCTTCGGATTGGGGGTGCTGCCGTACTTCCCGCTGGCCAACGGCCTCCTCACGGGCAAGTACTCCGCCGGACGGGCCCCCGAGGGCTCGAGGCTGACGCACAGTCGCCGGCACCTGGTCACGGACGCGGACCTGGACCAGCTGGCACGGTACGGTGATTTCGCCCGGGAACGGGGGCTGTCCGAGGTGGACCTGGCCTTCTCCTGGCTGGCCGCGCAGGAGCCGGTCGCCTCCGTGATCGCCGGGGCCACCCGGCCGGAGCAGATCCGGCAGAACGCGGAGGCCGTCCGCTGGGTGCCCACGGCCGCCGAGCGTGCCGAGCTGGACGGGATCTTCCCGGCCGCCCCGAAGATCGCCCTCTTCTAGTGGCAGCCGCTCTCCTGGGAGCCGAGCCCGTGGGCGCCGCCGGGACAACGTTCGGCGTCAATGCCGCCGAGGTCCTGCTCTGGCTTGTGGTCATCGCCGTGGTGGGGATGCTGGTCTGGTCCCTGGTCTCCCTGTCCCACTCGCCCCTGGACCCGGGACGGCGCATCCCATGGGCCTTCTTGATGTTCCTGCTGCCCGTGCTGGGGCCGGCGGTGTGGCTGTGGTGGCGGTTCTACTACTACCCGCGGCGCAAGGCCGAGCACCCGTCCTGGGACCCCAACAGCCGCGAGGTCATCGTCAACCCGCCGCGGCGCCCGAACGCCCGCGACTGACCTTCCGGCGCCGCCTACAGGGTCACGAGGACCCGGTCACCGTCCACGGTGGCGGTGTACTCGGTCAGCGGCTTCTGGGCCGGTCCGCCGTAGGGGGCTCCGGTGACCACATCGAAGTGTGAACCGTGGCAGGGGCAGGCGAAGACCTCCTCGCCGTTCTCGGTCGCCGGGGCCACGGTGCAGCCCTGATGCGTGCAGACGGCCGAGAAGGCGTGCACCTCGTCCTCTGCCGGGCGGCTGATCAACAGGGTCCGGCCCTCGACCTTGACGCTGGTCATCCCGCCGACAGGCAGGTCCGCCAGCTCGACCGCCGGCGTCGGGGAGCCGCCCACATGATGCGAGGGGGCATTGTCCTCGGCACGGATCTCATCCGTGCACGCCGTCAGCCCGACGGTGCCGGCCACTCCCACCGCACCGAGCAGCGCGCCGCGTTCCAGGAAGGACCTGCGGGACGGGCCGCAGCCGCCGCAGGGGGCACCGCCGTCGGGCTGGTCTTGCGGTCCGGTGGGTGCGGAGGATCCGGTGGAGTGGTGGGAAACGGAAGTCATCGTTTCATTATCCGCCGTTCCGGGCCAGACGGCGAGCAGCCTGGAGGAGGTGTCGCCCGTCGTCGGGCCGCCGTGGCGCTGCCCCAGGCCTGCCCGTCAGGCGTGGAACCGCCGTCCGTTGATCCGCTCGGAGGCCCCCACCTGGTCAAGGTACGGCGTGATGCCGCCCAGGTGCATGGGCCAGCCGGCGCCGAGGATCATGCAGAGGTCGACATCCTCGGCGTCCGCCACGACCCCCTCCTCCAGCATGAGGCCGATCTCCTGGGCCAGGGCGTCCTGGACCCGGACCAGCAACTCCTCGGCGGTCTCGGGGGAGTCGCCGCACTCCAGGACCGCCCGGGTCTCGGCGGGGATGACCTCCCGGCCGTCTCCGTCCTTCACCCAGAGGGAGGTGATGCCGGCGTCGATGAGTGCCTGCAGGTTTGCCGAGACCGGGAACCGCTCGTCCCCGAAGGCGGCGTTGAGGGACTCGGTGACGTGCTGAGCCACCGGGATGCCCACCATGGACAGCAGGGTGAACGGCGTCATCGGCAGGGCCATCGGATCCAGGGCGCGGTCCGCCACGGCGGCCTCCGTGCCCTGGTCGAAGGAGTGCTGGACCTCGCCCATCATCCGCAGCAGGATCCGGTTGACCACGAAGGCCGCGGCATCCTGAACGAGTACGGCGGTCTTGCCCAGGCCCCGGGCGGTGGCGAAGGCGGTGGCCAGCACCGGGTCCGTGGTGGCCGGCCCGCGCACGATCTCCACCAGGGGCATCACGGCCACCGGGTTGAAGAAGTGGAAGCCGACCAGCCGCTCGGGATGCTCCAGCCCGGCGGCCATCTCGGTCACGGACAGGGAGGAAGTGTTCGTGGCCAGGATGCACTCGGGCGAGACGACGGCCTCGACCTCTGCCAGTACCGTCTTCTTCACGCCCATCTCCTCGAAGACGGCCTCGATCACCAGGTCGGCATCGGCGTAGACGTCCTTGGAGACGGAGCCGGTCACGAGGGCCTTCAGCTGATCGCCCTGCTCGGAGTTCAGCTTGCCCCTGGACACCAGCGTGTCCACCTGCCCGTGCACATGACCGACGCCGCGGTCCACCCGCTCCTGGTCCATGTCCGTCATGACGACGGGGACCGTGAGCTTCTGCGCGAAGACCAGCGCCAGCTGGCCGGCCATGAGGCCGGCGCCGACCACCCCGACCTTCCGGACCGGGCGGGCCAGGTCGGTGGCGGGTGCGCCGGCCGGCTGCTTGGAGCGCTTCTGGACCACGTCGAGGAAGGCGTAGACGGTGTGGGCGAACTCGGGGGTCAGCATCAGCTCACCCAGGGCGGCGGCCTCGGCGGCGGCTGATTCCTCCCGGGTCCAGTGGCGGCCGGCGGCGAAGAGCTCCATCACCTTCACTGGCGCGGGCACATAGCCGCCGGTCTTGGCGGCCACGATCGCCTGGCCCTCGGCGATGGCCTCGTCCCAGGCCCGGTCCGAGTGGTCGCGGCCCCGCTGCTGCTCCAGGGCTGCCACGGTGCCGGCGTCCCCGGTCAGGATCCGGGCCGCCCAGGCGGCGGAGGCCTCGATGAACACGGCCGTGTCGGCAGGATCGGCCGCGGGCTCGAGGATCGCGTCCGCCAGGCCGATCCGATACGCGGTGCGGCCGTCGATGTTGCGGTTGTTCGCCAGCGGGTTCTTGACCATCACCGTCAGGGCGTCCTTCGGTCCGGTGAGGCGCGGGGTCTTCCACACGCCGCCCCAGCCGGGGACCAGGCCGATGAAGGCCTCCGGGAGGCCCAGGCCCTTCGCGGCGGAGGAGACGGTCCGGTAGTTCGCCGCCAGGGCGATCTCCAGGCCGCCGCCGAGCGCCACACCGTTGATGAACGCGAAGGAGGGCACCGGGAAGTCGGACAGGCCGTTGTAGACCTCGTGCCCGAGCCGGCCCAGCAGGACGCCGTCCTGGGGGTCGGTAAGCCGATTGATGGCGCCCAGGTCCGCACCGGCGATCAGGAAGCCGGCCTTGCCGGTGACGGCGACGGCGGCGATCTCGCCACGGTGGGCGCGTTCGGCCTGGGACTGCAGCACCTGGCCGATCCCGATCAGGGAGTTCGGGCCCAGGGTCGTGGGGCGCCGGGGGCCGGCGTCGTTGTCCAGGACCAGGAGCGCCAGGGTCCCGGCCCTGCCGGGCAGCTCGATGTCCGTGACCGTGGCCCGCGTGAGGACCTCGTCCGGGAACCGAGCGGCGAGGTCACGGTAGGGCGCGAACCGGTCTCCGTTCGCGTCGGGGGTGGACGTCTGGACAACGGGCTCGGGCATGCTGCTCCTGAGTGGGAGGGACGGGCGTTTTGCCATCGTATCGGAACTCATGACCAGCGGACAGGGGACTGAGTATCAGGCCGGATCGGGGTCCAGCAGCGCCACCGTCACGATCGGTGCCACGGCGGCGACCTGCCATTGGCGGGCGCCGAGCTTCGCCAGGGCGGCCGACACCGAGTCCAGGTCGATCGTCTCCGGAGGAGTCCAGCAGAGCCGGCGCAGGGTGTCCGGCGTCAGCAGGTTCTCCGTGGGCAGGTTCAGCTCATCAGCGCGATTGCCGACCCAGGCCTTGGCGGTCTTCAGCCGGCGGTCGGCGAGCGGATTGCGGTCACGCCAGGCGCGCGGCGGGGGCGGGCCGTCATTGGGCAGGTGCAAGGGGGGCAGGCCGGCCTTGGTCTGCGCGGAGGCCTGTCCGGCCTGGATGGCCCGGACCCAGCGGGGGCCCTCCTTGGCGGCGGCACGCCCGTGGAAGCCCTGGGTCTTCAGCAGGGCGGGCACGGTGGTCGGCTGGCTGGCGGCGGCGGCCACGATGGCGGCGTCCGGGATCAGGCGGCCGGGGGCCACGTCCCGGTTCTGGGCCATGGCCTCCCGGGTCTCCCAGAGCTCCCGCACCACGGCGAGCTGCTCCGGCTTGCGCAACCGGTGCATGCCCGAGGTGCGGCGCCACGGGTCCTTCCGCGGGCCAGCCAGGGGGGCCTTGCGGATCGCCTCGAACTCCTGATTCGCCCAGTCCAGCTTGCCGGCCTCCGTCAGCATCGCGACCATCGCGGCCCGCAGCTCCACCAGTAACTCCACGTCCAGGGCGGCATACCGGATCCAGTCCTCCGGCAGCGGCCGCTTGGACCAGTCCGCGGCGGAGTGCTCCTTGGCCAGGGTGACACCGAGGAGCTGTTCCAGCACGGAGGCGAGCCCCACGCGGGGGAGCCCGAGCAGGCGCCCGGCCAGCTCCGTGTCGAACAACCGGTCCGGCCACATCCCCAGCTCGGAGAGGCAGGGCAGGTCCTGGCTGGCCGCGTGCAGGATCCACTCGACTCCGCTCAGGGACTCCTGGATGATCTCCAAATCTTCGAAGGCCTCGGGGTCGATGAGCCAGATCCCGGCGCCCTCGCGCTTAATCTGGACCAGGAAGGCCCGCTGGCCGTAGCGGAAGCCGGAGGCCCGCTCGGCGTCCACGGCCACGGGACCGGTGCCGGTCTTCAGGAGCCGGGCGCACCGTTCCAGCTCCTGCCGGGTGTCCGTGACGAAGGGAATGCCGCCGGCCGGCTCGGTGAGGAGCCGGGGCGGTTCGGGGTCGGTGCCCTCGGCCAGGTCCTCGTCCGGGGTGGCGCTGGTGTCCGCAGTGATGTCAGTTCCTCCTGATGCGCGGCAAGGGTGTGACACCGTCCGGGACCGGCGGCAGCCCGGCGAAGGCGCAGACCATGTCCGCCCACGCCTCCAGATGATCGGTGCTGTCCGGGCCCTCCGGTGTCCAGGAGGCCCGCAATTCGATGTCGATGGTGTCCGGGCGCGTGGCCAGGCCGCCGAAGCTCTCGGACAGCACCCGGGTGGCGGTCCCTCCGGCCTCCGAGTACCGGGCCCGATGGGTCTCGAGGGCCTCCACCAGCCAGGTCCAGGCCACGGCTCCGACCATGGGGTCGTTGCCGAGATCAGCTTCCAGGGAGGCCCGGATGTAGGTCACCACCCGGAACGTGCCCTGCCACACCGGGGAGCCGGCCGGATCGTGCAACAGGACGAACCGGCCCGTGGCCAGCTCGGGCCGTTCCACCGCTGACGGATCGTGGACCTCGGCGGCCAGGGCCACGGCGAAGGGGGCGAGACGACCTGGGGCGGGAATCTCATCCAGGGTGATCTCCTGCCGGTGCCGAGCGCGGCGCAACCCTGACAACGCCTCACGGAACTCGTCGGGAAGGCGTCGCATCTCTGCGGGGCGGTGGCCAAGGGCAGTCACGCACCCAGGTTAAAGCCGCTCCCGCCGGTTCCCGGGGCGGCGCGCCGTGGACGGCTACACGCGCCCCGCGGGCAGGGCCGCGGACAGGGCGGAGACGAACCCGTCGACGTCCTGTTCGGTGGTGTCCCAGGACGTCATCCAACGCACCTCGTTCCGTGGGACGTCCCAGTCGTAGAAGGGGTAGTCGGCCCGCACGGTCGCCGCGACCGTGGGATCCAGGATGGCCAGGACCTGGTTCGCCTGGGGTGTCTGGGTGAGGGTGACCCCGTCCAGCGCGCCGGCGCCAGCGGCGAGACGGGCGGCCATGGCGTTCGCGTGCCGGGCCGAGTGCAGCCACAACTCGTCCGTCAGCAGGGCGACCAGCTGGGCGGAGACGAAGCGCATCTTGGAGGCCAGCTGCATGGAGGACTTGCGCAGGTAGTTCACCGCTTGCCCCGCACCTTCGTCACGCCGTCCCCCGGGACCGGACAGGACGGCGTCGGGATTCAGGACCACCACCATCTCGGCGCCCAGGGCGCCGTTCTTGGTGCCGCCGAAGGAGAGCACGTCCACCCCGGCGTCCGCCGTGAACGAGCGCAGGGAGGTCCCGAGGGCGGCCGCGGCGTTCGCCAGCCGGGCCCCGTCCATGTAGACGGGCATCCCCAGGGAGTGGGCGTGGTCTGTGACGGCACGGACCTCGTCCGCCGTGTACACCGTGCCCAGCTCCGTGACCTGGGCGATCTCGACGACGGCCGGCTGGGCCCGGTGCACGAATCCGATCCCGTGGGCCTGGAGGTCGATCAGCTCGGGCGTCAGCTTTCCGTCCGCCGTGGGCACCGTGTAGAGCTTCGTGTGGGCGATGCGTTCGGGGGCACCGCCCTCGTCCTGGTGGATGTGGGCCGAGTCGGCGCAGATCACCGCACCCCACGGCGGCAGCAGGGCCTGCAGCGCCAGCACGTTGGCGCCCGTGCCGTTGAAGACCGGGAAGGCCTCTGCCCGCTCGCCGAACTCGGCGCGGACCAGGCCCTGGAGCCGCGCGGTCCAGGAATCGTCCCCGTACGCCGGTTCATGGTCCACATTGGCCTGACCGAGGGCCGCCAGGACCTCCGGGTGGACACCCGCGTAGTTGTCCGAGGCGAAGCCCCTCACGCGTCGGCCTTCGGCTGGAGCGTCAGGGAGACGGAGTTCATGCAGTAGCGCAGGTCCGTGGGGGTGTCGAAGCCCTCGCCCTGGAAGACGTGGCCCATGTGGGACCCGCAGTTGGCGCAGCGGACCTCGATGCGTTCCATGCCCAGGGCGGTGTCCCGGATGTACTCGACGCGGTCCTCGGCCAAGGGGGCGAAGAAGGAGGGCCAGCCGCAGTTGGCGTCGAACTTCGTCTCCGACCGGAACAATTCGGCACCGCAGGCCCGGCACGCGTAGACGCCCTCGGTCTGGGCGTCCCAGTATTCGCCGGTGAAGGGCCGTTCGGTGCCGGCCTGGCGGAGGACCTGGAACTCCTCGGGGCTGAGCCGCTCACGCCATTCGGCGTCCGAACGGTCGCGGGCGGTGGGATCCGGGCTCGTCGGGGCATGATCCGGCTGGCCCGGCTGGTCGGCGGGGGAGGAAGAAAGGGGGGTATCGCTCATGACAGCAATAACACCACGAACCGCCCCGTTGTTTCCGCCCCGTCGTTTCAGCCGGTGCATCTGCGGGCCCGCCATCCACATCGTCAGAACACCGCCTCGGTGGTCCTCCGGCAGCCCTGCTGGCAGCCAACCGGGTACCCGGTTGGCGGAGGCGGGCCGGTCATGGACAGAATGGGGCATGACCTCCCGTCCTTCCCGCTCCTCCCGCTCGGCGAGCCGCCGCACCAAGATCAAGAAGTCCATCGGCCAGGCCGAGCCGGTCATGCGGTGGTCCTCCCTGGCCGCCGTGGGCGGTGTGGTGGCCGGCTCGGTGGCGGCCGGGACCGTGTCCGGACTGGCCGGGCTCTTCGCCCGCACCGTGGTCACCCCCGTCAAGACCCCGGCGGAGGACCTCGAGGTCCTGGCGGTGGTGCAGGGCGCCTCCGGCCTGGAGATCATCCTTCCCGTGACCGAGGAGACCACCGTCCCCGGGACCTACTCCCTGGTGTTCGACGGCGGCGCCGGGATCGCCCGCATCGGTGCGGTGACCTCGTTCGACCCGCGTGACGGCACCGTCCAGCGGGAGGTCGAGGAGGTCTACAGCGGTGATCTGCACCGGGCGGTCCGCGGCCGCTGGACCGGATTCGTCTACCCGGAGCCGCGCACCCTGGGCTACGAGACCGAGGACGTGAGGATCCCCGTCGAGAACGGCACGGCCCCGGCCTGGCTCGTCCCCCCGGAGCCGTCCTCACCCCCCGGAGACTCGGCACCCCGGCCCGCCGGGGAGGGCGTGTGGGCGGTCATGGTCCACGGCCGTGGCTCCAAGCGGGCCGAGGGCATCAGGGCCATCGGCGCCGCCCGGTCCCTGGGGATGACCTCACTGCTGATCTCCTACCGCAACGACGGTGAGGCGCCGGCGGCCGGGGACGGACGCTACGGCCTGGGCAGCACCGAGTGGAAGGACGTCGAGGCGGCGGTCGCCTATGCGCTCGAGCAGGGCGCCCGCGAAGTGGTCCTGTTCGGCTGGTCCATGGGTGGAGCAGTATGCCTGCAGATGGCGGACCGCTCCGACCTGTCCTCGATGGTCGCCGCCATGGTCCTGGACGGGCCGGTCATCAACTGGATCGACGTGCTGGCGCATCAGGCCCGGCTGAACCGGCTGCCGGACGCCGTCGGCAGGCTGGGGCAGTGGCTCATGAGCAACAAGGCCGGACGCTGGGCCACCGGGCTCGCCGCGCCCGTGGACCTCAAGGCGATGGACTGGCTCTCCCGGGCGGACCACCTGCGCGTACCGACCCTCATCCTCCACTCAGAGGACGACAACTTCGTGCCGGTGGGCCCGTCCATGGAACTCGCCGCCAAGGTTCCGCAGCTGGTCACCTTCGTCCGGTTCCACCTGGCGCGCCACACCCGTGAGTGGAACGTCGATCCCGAGAAATGGGACCACGCGACCCGCCTGTGGCTGCACGCCGTGCTGACCTCACCGCGGCCGGGGCTGGCCCAATTGACCGCCTAGCCCAATTCCATCCACCCCGGTTCCATCTGAGTCGCACGAATTGGCCCGAAAAGCCGAAGAGCAGGGGCAATTCGTGCGACTCAGATGAGGGGAGATTAGCCGAGCAGCCCGCGCCGCCGCAACAGGTGCTCCGGGTCCGCCTCGCCGCCGCGGAACCGGCGGTAGGACTCCATCGGGTCACGCGTGTTGCCGCGGGCGAGCAACTCGGAGCGGAAGCGCTCGCCGTTCTCCCGGCTCAACCCGCCGTGGGCACGGAACCACTCCACGGTGTCCGCGTCCAGGACCTCGGACCAGAGGTAGGAGTAATACCCGGCCGCGTAGCCGCCGCCGAAGATGTGCTTGAAGTAGCTCGAGCGGTATCGGGGAGCGACGAGGTCCGGGTCCAGGCCGGCGGCGCGCAACTGCTCGGCCTCGAAGGCCAGCGGATCCTCCACCGTGGTGCCCGGTGCCAGGGAGTGCCAGGCGAGGTCCAGCATGGTCGCCCCCAGGTACTCCGTGGTGCGGAAGCCCTCGCCCCACAGGGAGGAGGCCTCGATGGCGGCCAGCACGTCGGGGTCGATCGACTCACCCGTCCCCACGTGACGCGCGTAGGAGGAGACGATCTCCGGCCAGTACATCCACATCTCGTTGACCTGCGAGGGAAACTCCACGAAGTCACGGGGAACGGCGGTTCCGGACAGGGTGGCATACCGCCCGGAGGAGAGCAGGCCGTGCAGGGCATGCCCGAACTCGTGGAACAGGGTGTTCACCTGGTCCACCGTCAGCAACGCCGGTTCACCGGCCGCCGGCCGCGGGATGTTCAGGTTGTTGCTCACCACCGGGCGCTCGCCGAAGAACGTGGACGCCTCTCGGAACGAGTTCATCCAGGCTCCGCCGGACTTCGTGGGGCGGGTGAAGAAATCGCCGACGAACAACCCGAGTTCGGTGCCATCGGCCTCCAGCACCTCCCAGACGCGGACGTCCGGCTGGTATCCGCGCAGATCGGGGCGCTCGCGGAAGGTGATGCCGTACAGGGCCGTCGCGGCGGCGAACACCCCCTCGGTGAGTACCCGGTCCAGCTCGAAGTAGGAGCGCAGGGCAGAAGTGTCCACGCGGTAGCGCTCCCGCTCGATGCGGGCCGCGTAGAAGGGCCGGTCCCAGGCCTCCACCGGCTGACCGGCCTCGGCCTCGATCTCGTCCTTCTCCCGGCGGGCGTTCGCGGTGGCCGCCGGGATGATCCGGGCCAGCAGGTCGCGGACGGCGTCCAGGCTCGGGGCCGTCCGGTCCTGCAGGGCATAGTCAGCCCAGCTGGAGAAGCCCAGCAGGCCGGCCTTCTCGGCGCGCAGTCCGGCCTGCTCCACGGCCAGGTCGAGGGCATAGTTCTCACCCGGGGTGGTGCCGCGCCGCCACGCGGACTCGTGGACTCGCCGACGCGACTCCGGGTTCTCGAGGGTCTCCAGCCAGGGCTGGGAGGTGAACATGGACAGCGTCAGGAGGTAGCCGGCGTCGTGCCCGGCGTTCCGTGCCGCCGCGGCGGCCGAGGCGAGGTCCTGTTGGGAGAGACCGGCCAGCTCCCCGGGGGACTCGAACCAGACGGCCGAGGCGGTGTTCTCCGCGACCATGCGGCGCCCGTACTGGGAGGAGAGCACCGCGAGCCGCTCGTTGATGGCGGCCAGCCGCACCTTCGCCTCCCGGTCCAGGTCCGCGCCGAGCAGCCGGAAGGTCTTGAGGGTCTCCTCGGCCAGCCGGCGGTCCTCGGCCTCCAGGGAGCCGTCACCGTCCAGGTCCACCCCTGCCAGCCGGCTGTAGAGGTCCGCGTCGAGGTGGATGGCGTCCCAGTGGGCGGACAGCTCGGGGCTGATCTCCTCGTCGATCTCCTGCCGGGCCTCGGTGCCGTCGGCGGCCACGAGGTTGGAGAAGACCTGATGCACCCGGCGCAGTACCTGCCCTGAACGCTCGAAGGCGAGGAACGTGTTCTCGAACGTCGGCTCGGCGGGATCCGCGGTGATCGTCTCGAGTTCGGCGCGGTGCTCGGCCATGCCGGCACGGAAGGCGGGCAGGAAGTGCTCATCGTGGAGGGCGGCGAAGTCGGGGAGCCCATAGGGCAGCGGCGACGGCGTCAGAAGGGGGTTGGTGCCGGTGGCGGAGGAGGTGTCGGTCGTCATAGTCAGCAACTGTTTCACATCTCGGGTCCGCTGGACAGGGTTCGGCAGGACGGACCATCCGCACCGTCTCCCGCAGGGACGGGGGCATGCCCGGCTCCTCCCGTAGAATCGAAGCCAGACTTCTGCCGGCAGAGGCAGTGGCCCGTCGCTGCGGCGTCCGGGCCAGGACGAACCCGTTCAGCACCAACAGCCGATGCGGGCCGTGCTCAGGCGCGGCCGGCGCGGAGAGGAGAACACGTGTCAGGGCATTCCAAGTGGGCGACCACCAAGCACAAGAAAGCCATCATCGATGCGCGGCGCGCCAAGGCCTTCGCCAAGTACGTCAAGGGCATCGAGGTGGCAGCCCGCGCCGGCGGCGCCGACCTGGTCGGCAACCCCGCCCTCGAGCTGGCGGTCACCAAGGCCAAGAAGCAGTCCGTCCCCAATGACAACATCGAGAGGGCCATCAAGCGCGGCGCCGGCCTGACCGGCGAGGTCATCGAGTACACGGAGATCATCTACGAGGTCCGCGGGCCGCAGGGATCCGCCCTCATGGTCGAGTGCCTGACGGACAACAAGAACCGTGCCGCCGCCGAGGTCCGCACCGCCGTGACCCGCAGTGGGGGCACGATGGCCGATTCGGGTTCCGTGGCCTTCCTGTTCAACCGCACCGGCCTGGTCCGGTTGCCGGCCGAGGGGCACACCGAGGATGACATCCTGATGGCCGTGCTGGACGCCGGCGCCGAAGAGGTCGTGCAGTCCGGGGACTCCTTCGAGATTCTGTGCGACCCCTCCGACCTACGCGCTGTCGCCGGCGCCCTGGACGAGGCCGGGATCGAGTATGACACGGACGAGATGGAGTTCGTCGCCACCATGAAGGTGGACCTGGATGCCAAGGGCGCCAAGACGTACTTCAATCTCGAGGATGCCCTGGAGGACCTGGACGACGTGCAGAGCGTGTACTCCAACGTGGACATCTCCCCGGACGTCCTCGCCCAGCTGGACGAGGACTGATCCGCCCTTGAGCATCAGCGCCGGGGCGGTGGCACGGCCCGCACCGGGCCCGTTGCGGGTGCTCGGGGTCGATCCGGGTCTGACCCGCTGCGGCATCGCCGTGGTGGATGTGGCGCCCAATCGCACGGCCACCCTGGTGGCGGTGACCGTGGTCGGTTCCCCGGCGGAGCAGTCCCTGGACCTGCGGCTGCTCGCCATCGACGAGGCCATCAACGAGTGGCTCGACCGTCACGGCCCGGACCACGTGGCCGTGGAGCGCATGTTCGCGCAGAACAACACGCCGACGGTGATGGGCACCGCCCAGGCCTCCGGCGTGGTGATCGCGGCCGCAGCCCGGCGTGGCATCCCCGTCGCACTCCACACCCCCTCCGAGGTGAAGGCCGCGGTCACCGGCAGTGGCACCGCGGGCAAGGACCAGGTCACCGCCATGGTCACCCGGATCCTGCGCCTCGAGTCCCCGCCGCGGCCCGCCGATGCCGCCGACGCCCTCGCCCTGGCCATCACCCATGCCTGGCGCGGCGGCCTGATGGGCCGCGGTCTGGAGACCGGCAACCTCACCAGCCCCCAGCGCGCTTCGCGGTTCCCGACGCCGTCCGGCGGCTCGGGCGGCCGGCGCGCCGGGGGATCGACGCCGGCCCAGCAGGCCTGGCTCGCCGCCGAGCAGCGGAGCCGGGGCGCGAAGGGCTGGAACGGCGGGTCCCGGATCTGAATCCCGTGATGGGTTAGGGTCTTCGTAGATACGTTCGAACGAGGCTGCCGTCCGGTGGCCGTGCGGCTGTTGTCCGATTGCTATCCCGAGAAGAGCGAGTTGAGCATGATTGCGTCCCTGACCGGCACCGTGGAATCCGTGGGGTTGAACCACGCCGTCCTCACCGTGTCCGGCTTCGGCATGCGGTTCTCCGCCACCCCGCAGACGCTTGCGGGGCTCCATCGGGGGGAGGCCGGGCGGGTCCTGACCTCCATGGTGGTGCGTGAGGACTCCATGACCCTGTTCGGCTTCGCCACCGAGGACGAGCGGGAGGTCTTCGAGGTGCTGCTCGGGGTCTCCGGCGTTGGCCCCCGGCTGGCCCTGGCCGTGCTGGCGGTCCACGATCCGGAGACGGTCCGGGTGGCGGCGTCCACGGGAGACGACAAGGCCTTCACCAAGGTCCCTGGCATCGGACCCAAGGGCGCTCGGCGCATCGTCCTGGAACTGACGGACAAACTCGTGCCCACGGGGGCGACCGCCTCCGGGACCGAGGACCAGCCCGCGCTGACCGGCTCCATGCCGTGGATGGACCGCGTCCTCGAGGCGCTGACCGGCCTGGGCTGGACGGAGAAGGACGCTGAGAAGGCGGTCCGGGACACCCTCCGGTACGAGCCCGAGCTCGAGGAGTCCGGCACGGTGGCCAGCGTGCTCAAGTCCACGCTGCGCCACCTCGGCCAGGGGCAGTCCGCCCGGTCGGGACGGTAGGGGGATAGCGCATGACGGAACAGCCAGACGGGCGCCTCGTGGCCGGGGTAGCCGAGGGCGAGGAGCGGGAGCTCGAGACCGCCCTGCGTCCCAAGAACCTCGACGACTTCGTGGGGCAGCAGCGGGTCCGCCGGCAGCTCTCGCTGGTCTTGGAGGCGGCCCGGCTGCGCGGCCGCACCGCCGACCACGTCCTGCTCTCCGGGCCGCCCGGGCTGGGCAAGACCACCCTGGCCATGATCATCGCCGGGGAGATGAACGCGCCGCTGCGGATCTCCTCCGGCCCGGCGATCCAGCACGCCGGTGATCTGGCCGCCATCCTGTCCTCCCTGACCGAGGGGGAGGTGCTCTTCCTGGACGAGATCCACCGGATGTCCCGCCCGGCCGAGGAGATGCTCTACATGGCCATGGAGGACTTCCGGGTGGACATCGTGGTCGGCAAGGGGGCCGGCGCCACCTCTATCCCCCTGGAGATCCCGCCGTTCACGCTGGTGGGTGCCACCACCCGTGCCGGACTGCTGCCCGGACCGCTCCGCGACCGGTTCGGCTTCACCGGCCACCTGGAGTTCTACAGCACCGAGGAACTGGAACTGGTGCTGCGACGCTCCGCCCTGTTGCTGGACATGAAGGTCAACTCCGCCGGGTTCACCCAGATCGCCAGCCGGTCCCGGGGCACGCCGCGCATCGCCAACCGGCTGCTGCGGCGGGTGCGCGACTGGGCACTGGTCGGCGGGCTGGACCAGGTGGACTCCCGCGCCGCCTCCGCCGCACTGGAGATGTACGAGGTGGATGAGAAGGGACTGGACCGGCTCGACCGCTCCGTGCTCGAGGCACTGTGCCGCAAGTTCGCCGGGGGACCGGTCGGCCTGTCCACGCTGGCCATCGCCGTGGGGGAGGAGACCGAGACGGTGGAAACCGTGGCGGAGCCCTTCCTGGTGCGTGAGGGCCTGCTGGGACGGACCCCGCGGGGCCGGATCGCCATGCCCGCAGCCTGGGAGCACCTCGGTCTGGTCCCGCCCCCCGATTCCCCGGGCGCGGCGTTCTGGACGGTGGCGGCGCGTAATGGTGGCACGGACTCCGACCAGTCAGACAGTGCCGACGAGGCCGACACGCTGTTCGACCCCTGACAGCGGACCCCGACGACCGTCCTGGAACCGAGGCATTTCTGGGAAATCGGTGAACAAAGTGCCCCGGAAGGGCGCGTCTGAACGCGGGGTGTGAACCTACCCGTAGACTAATCGGGTTGTCCTGTGCCCCGACTCTGGAATGTGGTGTCCCCGAAGTGACCCAGCTGATCGCCCCCCCGACTGCCTCGCTCGTCGCCGAAGGCGCCAATCCGGAAGGCGGTGGCGGCCTGCCGTTCGACCCCTTCCTGCTCATCATGCTCGCGATCTTCGCGTTGCTGATCTTCAGCATGTTCCGCCGCAGCAAGAAGGCCCAGCAGCAGCAGCAGCAGCTGCACCAGTCGCTCGGCCCCGGCGTGGAGGTCATGACCACCATGGGCCTGTTCGGCACCATCCTGTCCGTGGACAAGGAGGAGAACAAGGCCGTCATCGAGATCTCCCCGGGCAACACGGCCACCGTGCACCTGCAGGCCATCGGCAAGGCCGTGGACCCTGCCGCCGGCACCGCCGTGGTGGGCGAGCCGGAGACCACCGTCCCGGATTCCCCGGCCGGCCTGGAAGAGCCCAACGGTGGGACCGACCGCAACGAGACCGATGGTAACGGCCCGGACGACCAGCGTCCCGGCACGGATCGCCCCTCTGCCTGACACCGTCTGATCGAGCAGACGACCTCCCTCGTCCCCGTGAACCGAAAGCCGTAGCCCTCCATGTCTGATAAGACCCCCCGGGGACGCGCCAAGCGCACCCTCTGGTGGCTCGCCGGCCTGATAGTCGCCCTGGCGGCGATCCTCGGTGTCGGCGTGGCCACCGGCCAGGCCCAGTTGGCCCCCAAGCTCGCCCTCGACCTGGAAGGCGGCACCCAGATGGTGCTCGCCCCCGAGGTCACCGGTGGCCAGGAGGTGTCCGGGGAGCAGCTCGACCAGGCGGTCGAGATCATCCGCCAGCGGGTGGACGGCTCCGGTGTCTCCGAGGCGGAGATCACCACCCAGAGCGGTCGCAATGTGGTGGTGTCCCTGCCCGGCATCCCGGACCAGGAGACCCGTGAGCTGATCCAGGCCTCCGCCAACATGGAGTTCCGTCCGGTCATCACCATGGGTTCCTTCACCGCGATGCCGGAGGACCAGCGGACGCCGGTGGAGGAGTTCCCGGAGCCCACGGCTGAGCCCGAGAACGGCTCGGACCCGAACTGGATCACCCCGGAGCTGGCCGCCGAGTTCGAGGCCTACGACTGCCCCGCCGTGCTCGGCGACCCGAATCGCGACCCGTTGCCCACGGACGAGGCGGCGATCGTCTGCCAACCCGGAAACGAAGAAACAGGGCAGCCGGGAGTGAAGTACATCGTCGGCCCGGTCGAGGTCCCGGGCACCGATATTGCGGGAGCCGATTACGGCCTGGCCAATACCGCGACCGGCGTCTCCACCAACCAGTGGGCCGTGAACCTGACCTTCAACGACGCCGGAGCGGACGCGTTCCGCGAGGTCACCCAGCGCCTGACCCCCTTCCAGGACGGCGACCCACGCAAGCAGTTCGCCATTGTCCTGGACGGCATGGTGGTGTCCGCCCCCAGCTCGAATGCGGTGATCACGGATGGTCGCGCTCAGATCACGGGCAACTTCACCGAGGAGTCCGCCGCGGCCCTGGCGGAGCAGCTGAAGTACGGCGCCCTGCCGATCAGCTTCACCATCGAGTCGGAGCAACAGATCTCCGCCACCCTCGGTGCTGACCAGCTGCGCCTCGGCCTGATCGCCGGCCTCATCGGCCTGGCCCTGGTGGCCGTGTACTCGATCTTCCAGTACCGCCTGCTGGGGTTGGTCACCATGGCCTCCCTCGTGGTGGCGGGGGTGCTGACGTACCTGGCGATCGTCCTGCTGGGGTGGTCGGACAACTACCGGCTGTCCCTGGCCGGCATAGCGGGCCTGATCGTGGCCATCGGACTGACGGCGGACTCGTTCATCGTCTACTTCGAGCGCATCAAGGATGAGTTGCGCAACGGGCGCAGCCTGGCGGAGGCCGTGGAATACGGCTGGCTCCGGGCCAAGCGCACCGTCGTCGCAGCCAAGGCCGTCAACCTGCTGGCCGCCGTCGTGCTGTACTTCGTGGCGGTGGGCAACGTGCGCGGCTTCGCGTTCACGCTCGGCCTGACCGCCGTGGCGGACCTCGTGGTGGTCTTCATGTTCACCCACCCGGTGATGCAGATGCTCGCGAACACGCGGTTCTTCGGCGGCGGGCACAAGTTCTCCGGACTCGACCCCTCGCTGCTCGGCCGCGAACCCCTGTACCAGGGCGCCGGGAAGATCCGGGAGTTCAGGCCGGCCCCGGCCGCAACCGGTCAGGCGCCAAAGCGGAGCCAGAAGTCGTCCAAGGAGGCGGCCAAGCGGCAGACGATCGCCGAACGTCGTCGGGCCGAACAGCTCGCTGCGCTTGGCGGCAGCAGCGCGGCTGACCCTGCAGTCGAATCGGCAGCCGACTCCGGTGAGGGCAGTACCACCTCGACCGATCGGACGGAGGAGCACAAGTGAGTTCACTGGCCACCTGGGGCAATAAGCTCTACACCGGCAAGCGTTCCTATCCCTTCACCACGAAGTGGAAGGTCTGGTTCTCCGTCGCCCTGATCATCCTCGTGGCGGTGGTCGGCCTGACCCTGGCCCGCGGCGGCTTCAACCTCGGCATCGACTTCCGAGGCGGCTCGGAGTTCACCGTCTCCGCGGTGTCCAACACGGACATCGCCCCCGGTGAGGACGCCGTGCAGGAGGCCGTGCCGGAGGCCGAGGCCACGGTCACCAACATCGCGCCGGGCACCATGCGGATCCAGACGGACCTGCTGGACGATGATCAGACCCTGGAGGTCGCGGCGAACCTGCAGGCGGCCTACGGGGTCGAGCAGGACCAGGTGACCTCCAACTTCGTCGGCCCGACCTGGGGCCAGGGCGTGACGCAGCAGGCGCTGCTCGGCCTGGTCGTCTTCATCGTCCTCGTGGCGTTGCTGATGGCGGTCTACTTCCGCACCTGGAAGATGTCCCTGGCCGCGGTGATCGGGCTGCTGTATGTGGTGGCGGTGACAGCGGGGATCTACGGTGCCACCGGGTTCGAGGTCACCCCCAGTGCGATCATCGGCTTCCTGACCATCCTCAGTTACGCGCTCTATGACACGGTGGTGGTCTTCGACAAGATCCGGGAGAACACGGAGCACAACCTCGAGGAGACCACCCGGACCTTCGGGGAGAACGTCAACCTGGCGATCAACCAGACTCTGGTCCGGTCGATCAACACCTCCGTGGTGGCCATCCTCCCGGTGGCCTCGATCCTGTTCATCGGCGCGTTCCTGCTCGGCGCCGGCACCCTGCGGGACATCTCGCTGGCCATCTTCGTGGGCATCATCGTGGGCACCCTGGCCACGATCTTCATCCAGGCGCCGCTGTACGCGTTGTTGCGCAAGGGTGAGCCGAAGATCATGGCCAATGACGCCAAGGTCCTGGAACGTCGCGCGGCGGAGCCGTCCGCTGCCCTCTGACCTGCACTGATCACCTCCGGTGGCCGGTACTCTGACGTCAGGGTGCCGGCCACTGCTGGTGGTGGCCCTAGAATGGATCACTACCCCGTTAGGGGGTGGGCACAGCGGTAGCCGGGGAGACCGGTACGGACCGCGGAAAGGACGGCAGCCATGGGTTCAGAGTCAGAACGGCCGCGCCCGGCCGGTTCCGGTGCCGTCCCTCACCCCACCCCCAACCAGACCTATTCCTCGGCCGTGCCCAGCGGGCCGGGACCGGAGGCAGACACCGAAGGGCCGACGTCGGCCACCAGGACCGAGATCCCGGCGGCGCCAGAG
>NZ_JALDXU010000149.1:0-4412 GCF_032154715.1 Citricoccus sp.
CATCCTGGTGGTGCCGGAGCTGCCCAAGACCCGCTCCGGCAAGATCATGCGCCGCCTGCTCAAGGACGTGGCCGAGGGCCGGGACCCGGGCGATGCGTCCACCCTGTCCGACCCCACGATCATGCAGCAGATCGCGGAGTCACTGCGGAAGTAGCCGGCCAGTCATAGCGGCAGCTCATCTGAGGTGGACTGCTCCATGCCGCTTATCCCGGTGACAGAGTGATGCCACGCAGTGAAGTTCACTGCGCGGCATCACTCTGTGTGCTGGCCTCAGGTCCGGTCGGCCGCAGCCTCCTCACCGGAGAGGTGGTCCGGGTTCTTCAGCAGGTGGATGAGCGAGGCGACCATGCCGCCCCACACCACCACGATCGCGATGATCAGGAACACGATGGCAATCGGGTCCATGTCAGACTCCCTTCTCGGGGTGCTCGGGCTGGGTCGGGCTGCTGTGCGTCCGTTCCGCGCTGCCCGCACTGTGGGGGTGCGACGGGGTGTCGGCATGACGGCCCCGGCCACTGTGACCGCCGTGACCGGCTCCTGCCGGCCGGTCTCCCGCGGTGGCACCCACCAATTGCTCGTCCCCGGTGACGGTCTCCGGGCCGAGGTTGTCGTTCAGTTCGCTGTGCAGGGCCGATTTCTGCGACCAGGGCAGCAGGGACAACAGGATCGCCACCACGACCAGCGCGATAGACATGCCCCAGCCGAAGGTGCCCACGAACCAGGCCGGCAGATCCCCGTAGCCCTCCGTGGCCTTGAGCACCACGTCGGAGATCCAGATGTAGGCCAGCACGATCGGCAGGACCACGGCCACGAGGGCCTTGTAGATCCAGCCCACGCGGAACGAGGACACCGCATTCAGGTGATTGACCATGCCGTCCAGCCGGCGCAGCACCCACGAGACCGTCACGACAGCCACGAGGGCCGCGCCGACGATGCCGAAACTGTTGGCAAAGGCATCCGTCACGTCCAGGACGTTGATACCCGAGGTGGTGCTGAACAGCAGCAGGGAGATGATCCCGGAGATCCCCACGACCACGACCACCGTCGTCACGCGGCTCCAGCCCAGCTTGTCCTTCACTGCCGAGACCACCACTTCGAGGATGGAGATCAACGAGGTGAAGCCGGCGAACACCAGCGATCCGAAGAACAGCACTCCGATCAGGGCCCCGGCGGGCGCCTGGGAGATGATCGTCGGGAAGGCGATGAACGCCAGTCCGATGCCATCGGTGACCACATCCGCGACGGCCACACCGTTGGCCTGCGCCATGAATCCCAGGGCGGAGAACACGCCGATGCCGGCCAGGATCTCGAAGCTCGAATTCGAGAAACCGACCATCAGTCCCGAACCGGTCAGGTTGGTCCGGCGCTTGAGGTACGAGGAATAGGTGATCATGATGCCGAAGCCCACGGACAGGGAGAAGAAGATCTGGCCATAGGCGGCGATCCACACCTGCGGATCGGTGAGCACCGACCAGTTCGGTGTGAACAGGGCGTTCAGTCCCTCGGGGGCCCCCGGGAGGAACAGGGCCACGATCACCAGGATGATGAACATGACGGCCAGGACGGGGATTCCGATGAGCGACGCCATCGCGATGCCCTTCTTGACTCCGGCACCGAGGACCACGAGCAGGATCACCCAGACCATCAGCATCGGCCAGAAGACCGCGGGGACGAACTCCAGGGTCGGGGCGACACCTTCCGGGACCTGCAGGTACTCACCGAAGAAGAAGGCCTCCGGATCCTCGCCCCAGCGTTCCCCGAAGGAGAACCACGTGTACATGGCGGCGTAGGCGATGATGGCCGCGTAGTAGACACCGATGACGAAGCAAATCAGCACCTGCCACCAGCCGATGGACTCGGTCCACTTGCTCAGGCGCTTGAAGGCCAGGGGCGGCGAGCCCTTGAAGCGGTGGCCGATCGCGTAGTCGAAGAACAGCAGCGGGATGCCCGCGGTCAGCAGGGCGATCAGATAGGGGACGATGAAGGCGCCGCCGCCGTTCTCATAAGCGACATAGGGGAAACGCCAGATGTTGCCCAGGCCCACGGCGGAGCCGATGGCGGCGAAGATGAAGGCCCAGCGGCCCGCGAATTGCTCGCGGCTCGCCTTGCCCCCTTGGGGTAGTGCGGTCTGCGTTGACACGGAGGTCCTCCCGGTCAGTAACCCAGCCCGCTCGGCCCGGTGCCGTTCTGAGGGTGATACGGCGGCGAGTCGGCGGTACGGTGCGAAAATGTGATGGCGACCACGTTAGACCAGTCAGGCCGTTCATGCACGATGTGGACACCGGTTGACACTAGTCAGCCGGAGATTCCCGGGCAAGACAACGCTCAGTGGCCCTGGATGCACTGGCCGGTGGACACGGTGTCCACCATCTCCTCGGCCTCCGTCAGGGCCTGTTGGGCCTCTTCACCGGTGATGGCATAGCCCACCTCGATGTCCCCGGTGGCGCGGGCGAAGACGATGCCGGCCACGTCACCGTCCGCGGTGAGCAGCGGACCACCGGAGCTGCCCAACTGGACGTCGGCCTCCAGCTGGTAGATGTCCAGCAGTCCGGGCTCGGCACCGTAGACGTTGTTGACGGTCACCTCGCCGCGGGCCTGAACCAGGGCCGGGTCCATCTGGAAGGGCCCGCCCGAGGGGTAGCCCATGATGTAGCCGGCCTCCTGGTCCGCCAGCTCGGCGCCCACGTCCAGTATCGGCAGGTCAGCCCCGTCCACGGCGATGACGGCCACGTCCCGCGCCGCGTCGAAGTGCACCACGCGACCGGCGTGCACGGCACCGTCCGCGGACTCGACCGAGGGTTCGGTCAGTCCGGAGACCACGTGGGCGTTGGTGACCACCCGGTCGGGGGCCACAGCGAAACCGGATCCGGTCTGGTTCTGCCCACACACCAGTGCGGTTCCGGAGATCCGCACCACGGAGGCACGCGCCTCCTGCAGCGCCTGTCCTGGTGCGGGGGTGGAGGCCGCGGCCGCCGGCGTCTCCGTGGTCACGGGCTCGGGCAGCACCGGCACCACGTCGGTCCCCGCGACGGCGGCACGCACCCGGGCAACCAGCGACTTCGCCGATTCGGGGGCCGCGTCGTTGATCGTGGTGATGACCCTGGATTCGGAGATCGCCGAGGTCACCGGCGCCAGACCCATGGAGGACGCGGAGAAGGCCACGAGGGAGATCAGCGCCGCGGCCACGGCGGTGTTGGCCACCGCACCACCCAGCCGGTCCACCGTCCGCAGTGCCGGCAGCGCCATGCGCAGGCGGATGGCGCGCCCCAGGGCGGCACCGATCCCCTGG
Source organism: Citricoccus sp. (assembly GCF_032154715.1). Lineage (GTDB taxonomy): Bacteria > Actinomycetota > Actinomycetes > Actinomycetales > Micrococcaceae > Citricoccus. The sequence continues at coordinate 3,290 of NZ_JALDXU010000149.1, forward strand.
CCCAGCAGCACCAGGACCAACGCGGCGGCCACGATGGCGAGGATGCGCCAGCCGGGCTCGGTGATCCAGGCAGAGACCAGCGGGATGGAGAAGAACGCGGCGATCGCCCCGGCCACCAGCCCGACCATGGTCCCGAGGGTCACCAGGAACCCGCGGCGGTAGCCGGCCATCAGGAACACGAACAGGACGACGATCAGGACCCAGTCCAGCACGGTCAGTCCTAAAAACAAGGAGTCTCTCTTCCTGCGTCCGCCCCCGTATACGCGTAGCGTCCCACTTTACCGTTACCATTGCCGCAGATGGGGCAGAATGGATCACACACATTCCCCGCATGTCGCAGATGTCCGGCATGCCAGTCGACAGTGAGGACGAAGGACACATGGATCTCGAGGTACTGCGCAAGGCCCCGCTGTTCACCAACCTGGATGACGAGGTCTTTTCTGCACTGACCTCCGAGCTGACCGAGGTGGAGCTCTCTCGCGGTGCCTCTGCCTTCCATGAGGGCGATCAGGGCGATCAGCTCTATGTCATCATGTCCGGCAAGATCAAGCTGGGACGCACCGCCCCGGACGGCCGGGAGAACCTGCTGGCCATCCTCGGCCCGGGCGAGGTCTTCGGCGAGATGGCACTGTTCAACCCCGCCCCGCGCACCGCCACGGCCACGGCCGTGTCCGCTGCCCGTCTGGCCGGGCTGCGCCATGACAACCTGCGCAAGGTCATCCAGTCCACCCCCGAGGTCTCCATGCAGCTGCTGCGGGCCCTGGCCCAGCGCCTGTCCAAGACCAACGAGTCCCTCGCTGACCTGGTCTTCTCGGACGTGCCCGGCCGTGTGGCCAAGGCCCTGCTGGACCTGGCGGACCGCTTCGGCCGCCCGGCCAACGACGGCCTGCTCGTGGCCCACGATCTCACCCAGGAAGAGCTGGCCCAGCTGGTCGGCGCCTCCCGCGAGACCGTCAACAAGGCCCTCGCCGAGTTCGTCCAGCGCGGCTGGATCCGCCTGGAGAACCGTGCGGTCGTGGTGCTGGACCTGCAGCGCCTGCGCCAGCGCTCACGCTAGTCACCCCGCCGGAACCGGACTCCGGCTGGCTACTGCTGAACCACTGACCTTGAGGGGCCGCCACCG
>NZ_JALDXU010000051.1:0-23200 GCF_032154715.1 Citricoccus sp.
CCCTCCCGTCGCTGCCCCTGGCGGGCACGGGGAAGGGGGAGGGGCCGACGTGGTGGTCCGGGCCGTTAGACCGGAACGGAACCCGGACTCAGTTGGACCGGGTGGCACCTTCGGAGTAGTCCAGCTCAGTCTCGCCGGTGTCCGCGGCATTGCCGGCCGTCAGGGACTGGGTTCCCCCCGCCTTCAGCGCGGCGAGGCGGGCCTCGACCTCGGTCTGCTCGCCCAGGTCCTCGAGGGACTCGAACTGGGCGTCCAAAGAGGACGACGCCAGCTCGTTCTGGCCGCGCACGCGGGCCTCCTCGCGGCGGACCTTTTCCTCGAACCGATTGACCTCGGAGGAGGGGTCCATGATGTCGATGGACTTCACGGCGTCGTGCACTGCAGCTTGGGCCTGGCTGGACTTGGCGCGAGCCACCAGTTCGTCCCGCTTGGAGACCAGCTGGCGGCGCTTGTCATTCATCTTGTCCAAGCCGTCCTTGAGCTTGTCCACGATCTCGGTCTGCGAGGCGATGGTCGGCTCGGCGGCCTTGGCGGACTTCTCGGCATCCATCTGACGCTCGATGGCGACCTTGGCCAGGTTGTCGAACTTGTCCGCGGAGGCCGTGTCACCGGAGGTGCGGAACTGGTCGGCCTTGGAGGAGGCGGCCAGGGCCTTCTGTCCCCAGCTCTTGGAGGCGTCCAGGTCCTCGTTGTAGTCGTCCTGGATCATGCGCAGATTGCCGATGGTCTGGGCCACGGCGGCCTCAGCCTCGGAGATGCTGTTGGTGTAGTCGCGGACCATCTGGTCCAGCATCTTCTGCGGGTCTTCGGCCTTGTCCAGCATCGAGTTGATGTTGGCCTTGGCCAGGGTTGCAATTCGGCCGAAAATGGACTGCTTTACCACGTTGTCGCCTTCCGCTCATTCCGTGAGGGCCCCGGGGTTTTCCGGAGCTCCGTCTCCCGTGTCCCGCTAACGGGCGTTGGGCCCCGGTGCCTCGCGGCACCGGAAATTCTGTGGACTGTATCGTCCGCGTGTCCGTTCCTAGAAGCTACCGCCACCGAAGTCGCCGAAGCCACCGCCGCCGCCGAAGTCCCCGCCGCCCAGGCCGCCGCCATCGCCGAAGCCGCCGAAACCACCGCCGCCCCAATCGCCGTGGTCGTTGTCTCCGCCGAGGATGCCGCCCATCAGGATGCCGCCGAGGATGGCCCCGCCGAGGCCGGCGCCGAATCCGCCGCCCCCGCCGCCGCCATAACCACCGCGGCCGGCCCCGGCCCCGGCGTAGCCGCCCCACTGATTGAGGTCTTGCTGGGCCAGCTGGCTGGCGCGGTCCGCCAGGGAGCTGGCCTGGTTCGCCAGGTTCAAGGCGGTCACCGGGTCCTGTCCCGAGAGGCGGACGGCGTCCTGCAGGGTCCGCTCCGCCTCGGCCAGCTTGGTGCGGGCCTGGCTGCCCACGGCACCACGGCGGGCCGCGATGAAGTCCTGAGTGCCGTCGATCTGGGCCTGCGCCTGCCGGATCGTGGACTGGAGGGCGGCGGCGGCCCGGCGCTCCTGCTCCTGGCGGTCGCGGATGCCGGACAGGGGTGCGTCGAGCTGGCGATGGGCCTGCTCCAACGACTGGAGCAATCGGAAGGGGGCCGGACGGCCCGCGGCGATCTCGGATGTCACGCGGGACAGTGTCTGCTGCAGACCGGCCGCCGGACCCGCCAGTTCGGTGTGCTGGCCGGCCGCCACGAGGGCCCGTGCCTGGGCGAGGTCCTGGGTGGACTGGTTGACCCCGGTCTGCAGGTTCTCCATGGCGCTCTCCAGGTGCCCCTGGGCCTTGGCCACGGCCTCCACCAGGGTGGAGATCTGGGAGACGGCCTCCTCGCCGGCCCGGATCGCCAGCACGGCGGTGGACGGGTCGGAGGTGAGGGTCTCCTGAGCCTTGGCCGCGGCAGCCCGGACGAACTCGAGGCGTTCCCGGGCCTGCGTGGCATTGTCATTGACCTCGACCAGCGCTACGTCCGCGTAGCGGGTATGCAGGTCCACGAGGCCCTGCTCGGCCTGCGCCACCGAGTCCGCCACCTGATCGGCGCGGGCGTTCAGGGACTCCAGGGCCGCACCGGCGTTCTTCTCGAGGTCGCGGAGTTCGTCGAATTCCTTGGTGTGTGCGGACAGCGACTCGTTGACAGCCTGGCACCGGGCGATGATGTCCTTGAGCCAGGCACGTTGCTGTTCCTCGGTGTCCGGGATGTGGTCATCCAGCTGATTCTGCAGCTTGTAGGACTCCCGCATGTGGTCCTTGGCGATCTCGATGTCCTGGGTGAAGGTCTCGACGGCCTTCTCGCCGTAGGACGCCAGGGCGAAGCCGACCTCTTGCTCGGAGGACCGGATCGCGTCATCGGCGCCGATGAGCATGGATCCGGCCTTGGTGCGCAGATCCTCCACGGACATCTCGTCCAGCGGGTCTGCTGGCCCCTCAGCCCCTTGGGACCCCTGGGCCTGCTGCGAGCTCTTGTTCTTGTTCCGGCGCATCAGCGCATAGCCGCCACCGGCCAGCGCGACCACAGCCAGGCCACCGGCAACCCACCCGCCTGCACCACCGCCGGAGTCGGGCCCATTGACCCGCCCATCGGCGGCGTCCTGCACGCCGGCGATCGCGGCCGTTGCGGGTGAAGCCCAGTCATCCTCACCCGGCGCCGGCATGGCCGGGCCGATGTACTCCCCGATGATCTCCTCCTGCAGCGGGTAGATACTGTTGGCCTGGGCTGCGCCGTAGCGGTACTCGCCTTCCGCGACGGAGACGACCAGAAGGGAATCGGTGGACCCCATCGAATTCACGTCGCTCACCTCGAGTGCCCACTCGTCGGGATCCATGGGTTGGCCGGCCTCGTCGGTGAACTCGTCCACGTATACCGCGTAGAGGTTCTGGCCCTCGTCCGAGCGCAGCTGACTGATGGCCTGGGTGATCTCGTCCTCCTCGGCGGAGGTGAGCACCTCGGCCTGATCGACCACGAACGTGCGCGGGGGGATGTCCACCGGCGCCTCGGCCCGGGCCGCCTCGGCGAGGGCCAATCCGCCGGTCATGGTCAGTCCCGAGGCCAGGAGGGCGCTCAGGGCCAGGACGGCGGGGGAGAGACGGCGCGGTTGCACCGCTTGGGCCTGGGACTTCATGGATCACCCTTCAGGGGTACACGTGGGATGGTGGCTGCTAGCAGAAGTCTATGGGGCGATTCCGGACGTTCGCCATGAAAGAAGAGTGCGCCATCGGCGAACCGTCGAGCATGCACTCAGGATTCGTCCAGCGAACACGGTCCCAGTAGACAGGGTGACGCGGCAGGATAGAGGACGCGGTGCGGCCCGGGCGGCCTGACCGACCACGACGACGGGCACCCCACCATGGGGATCCGGCAGGAAAGGACGACGATCATGAACGAAGCGGACCACAACGGCACCGAGGGTACCGGCGGACAGCACGGGGGGACGCCTTCCGTCCCTCCGCGTCCTGAGACCCCGCCGACGTCCGCCCGGTCGTCCGAGCCCCTCTCGGCCAGCAGGGAGCCCTACCCCCGCTGGAACGAGACCCAGTCCCTGCCCCACACAGAGGGTCCGGAGCCGTCCATGGATACACCGGAGTCAGGCGCACCCGTCATGGGCCCCTCCCACCAGGCACATCATCACGACGCCGGCCCGGCACGGAAGCGCCACACCGTCGGCGTCGGTGCCCTCGTCGCCGGCATGCTCATCGCCGGTCTGGCCGGTGGCGGCGTGGCCGTCGGCGTCAACGCGGCCATGGATGAGAACACCGGCTCGGCCGGCACGGGTTCCGTCCAGGAACAGGGCCACGGTCTGGACATCAATCGCTCGGAGGATGCCACCGCCGTCACGGCCGCGGCCGCCAAGGCGGCTCCGTCCGTGGTGACCCTCTCCGTCACGGCCGGGCAGGGCTCCGGGTCTGGCTCCGGCGTGATCCTCGACGACGAAGGACACATCCTCACCAACACCCACGTGGTGACGCTGGGAGGGCAGTCGGGGGAGGCCGACATCACTGTTCAGACCGCCGATGGGGCCGTGCACACCGCCACCATCGTGGGGACGGACCCGGAGTCCGATCTCGCCGTCGTCAAGATCGAGGCCGAGGGACTCACGCCGATGGAGATGGGGCAGTCCTCCGAGCTGAACGTGGGCGATTCCGCCATCGCCATCGGCGCTCCCCTGGGGCTGTCCGGCACCGTGACGGACGGGATCGTCTCGAAGTTGAACCGCACGATCTCCGTGGCCTCCTCGGCCGTGCCCGAGGACAGCGGTGAGGGAGGCAGTCAGGAGGCACCCGAGTTCGAGATCCCGGGGTTCCCTGCCCCCGACGAGCAGCAGCCGCAAGCCCAAGGCTCGATCTTCATGAACGTCGTCCAAACCGATGCCGCCATCAACCCCGGGAACTCGGGCGGCGCACTCGTGGACGCCCAGGGGCGGCTGATCGGCGTCAACGTGGCGATCGCCTCCGCTGCCGGGGCCTCGGGCGCGGATTCCTCCGGCAACATCGGCGTGGGCTTCTCCATCCCCGTGGACTACGCCCAGCGCGTGGCTCAGGACCTCATCGAGGACGGAGAGGCCACCCACGGCTTCCTCGGCGTCTCCGTGACGCCGCAGCCCGCCGCGCCGGCCGGCACCGAGCCGAGTGCCGAGGCCAGTGGCGCCGGCACCAGTGAGCAGAACGCCCTGTCCTCCGGAGGATTCAGTGCGGGAGCCCGGGTGGTCGAGGTGGTTCCGGACACCCCGGCCGCTGAGGCTGGGATCGAGGAGGGTGACGTCATCACCGGCGTCGGAGACCGCCCCATCGCGGACAGCGAATCACTGACCGCGGTGGTGCGCGAGTACCCCGAAGGCGAAACGGCCACGGTGCACTTCACCCGGGACGGCGAGGAACAGTCCGCGGAGGTCACGTTCGTCTCGGATGCGAACCAGGGCTAGCGGCAGAGGGCACCATGGAGGACATGACGCCGCTGACGATGCCTCTCAAGACGCCTGCCGAACTGGCTGCCGACCACGGGTGGACGAAGGTCCTGGCCTTCGGAGCCCATCCCGATGATCTGGATTTCGGAGCCGCCGCGACGGTCGCCGGGCTGACGCGGGCCGGCGTCGAGGTGACCTATGTGGTCATGACGGACGGGGACGCAGGCGGCTTCGAGACCGAGAACCAGCACACGATGACGGAGCGCCGGCACCGGGAGCAACGGGAGGCCGCTGCCCATCTGGGCGTGCAGGACGTGGAGTACTGGGGGGAGCGGGACGGCTACCTGGAGCCCTCGCACGCCGTGATGGCCAACGTGGTGGAGGCGATGCGCCGCCACCGGCCGGATGCCGTGTTCACGATGTCCCCCGAACGGGACTGGGACCGCCTGCAGCGCTCCCACCCGGACCACCTCGCCGCCGGTGAGGCGGTCGTGCGCGCCAGCTACCCGGCGGTGGAGAACCCCTTCGCCTATCCGGAACTGGCCGCGCGGGGGCTGGAGGCGTTCCATCTGAAGTGGCTGGTGGTGTACGGCCATCCGGCGGCTCGTTCCAATCTCGCCGTGGACGTGACGGGGTTCGAACAGGACAAGCTGGCGGCCCTGCGCTTCCATGCCTCGCAGCACCCAGATGTGGCGGCGATGGAAGCCTTCGTCCTGGACGGCATGGAGCAGTTGCACCGGGACTGGCTCGCCGCAGCGGGCCCCCCCGCCGCCGGAGCGGTGGGCTCGAGCCGCCCTGCCGAGACGGTGTCCGTGCCGGACCATCCCGCCTCGACCAGCACCGCCGTCACGGCCGACGGCCGCCGGCGGTTCGTCGAGACCTTCCAGCTGGTCAGCGTCAACGACCCGAGCACGATCAGCGGGTTCTAGGCGAGGATCAGCCTCCGGTGCCAGCGGCGCCGTCGTCGCCCTCCTCGGACGGCGTCGGGGTGCTGTTCGGATGGCCGCCGTAGATCGGCCCCTGGGTCACCTGGTGGACGAGGTCGAGGTTGCCCAGCGAGGCCGACGTCGGGGTCTCCGATCCGCCCTCCGGCTCCAGGGTGACCACCAATTCACGGAACCGCTCGACGCCGCGGAAGGTGACCGGGTCCTGGAGGTCCTCGAGCGTGTGCGTTCCAAGGCTGTGAGGGGCCGAGCCGTCGATGGGAAAGAGCCACAACTGGAACACGGTGCCCTCGCCCGGGGACGGCATGCCGGCGAAGGTCACGTACGCGAGGTCCTGGTCCTTGGAGACGTGCCCCTGCATGGAACCGCCGTCCGTGAGCGAGATCTGCCGGGTGGTGAAGGAGTCCTCGGCGCGATCCACCGCCGAGACGATGTCCGGTCCCACGATCAGCCGCACGATGGTCCAGACGCCCAGGACCAGGAGCAGCAGCCCGGTGACCACGAGCATCCACTTCTTCACAGGGCGCTTGCGCGTCACCCCGTGGTCCGGTGACGCGGAGGGCCCCAGTCCGTCCACGAGTCCCATGCCGACGTCCTGCGCCGGCAACCGGTGCAACAGCTCGTCGAGCAGCTCCGAGGGCGGTTCGTGTGCCAGCCCGCGGAACGCCCACGTGACGGTGCGGCGGGCTCCCTCGATCCGGGCACGCCACAAGGTGGTGAACTCGGGACCCTGACGGGACAAGAAGCGGTCCAGCTCCTCGCGTTCGGGACCAGTCACGGCATCGAGGGCCACCAGGTCGGCCCACTCCTTGGCCAGGCCGTTCTCCAGGTCTTGGCTGAGGTTCAGGGTGAAGTTGCGCGTGGTGCCGGTGCGGGCCGCGATCTCCGGGGTGACCGCACGGTGCAGCACCGAGTCGTCTTCACTGGATCGTCCGAGGAACTTCTCCTGGTAGCGCTTGGAGACGCGCTGGACGGCGTCTCGCAGCCGGGACTTCACGGTGGGCACGGCGATGCCGAGTTCCTCCGCCACCTGGCGGTAGGTCCGGCCCCCGGCCCAGGCCAGATCCAGCGCCTGGAACTGGGCCGGGGTCAGCACGGACAGCACCGTGGTGGGCTGGCGATGTCCGCCCTCGGCAGCACCGGCACCGTCCGGCAGCAGACCCGCACCGTACTCAGGCAGAGAATTCTCGCGCAACAACCGCGTCATGGTCTCGTGCGCCAGGACCTCGAGCCAGCACAGGACCGAGCGGTGGCGGGCGCGGACGGAGTCATCGTCGAACCGCTCGTGGGGGGCGGCGTCCCAGACCCGGACATAGGTCAGCACCGTGGCCTCGTCGGCGTCGGCCTCGGAGGCGAAGATGGAGCACGCCAGCCCGTAGACCCAGGGGGCGGTGGCATCGTAGAACGCGGAGAAGGAGGCCTGGTCGCCCTCGCCCGCCAGTCGCAGCAGGTGATCGAGGCCGGGGAGGCCGAGGTCGGTCGCTGCGGGCGAGGTCGCCGAGGTCGCCGACGGGACAGATTCGTCTTCCGCGTCGGTCGGGCGATCAGGGAGACCGGGAGCGTTCTTCTTCATGGTGACTCAAGCATAGGAACGCCGGGCCATCCCGCCTTGATGCCACGCGGACCGTGACCGGTCCGCAATGCGGGAATCAGCGGGACGCAGGGGGAACCAGCCGGACAACAGTGCGGGGACGGCTCACTGCTCAGGCGGATCCCGCGAAACCGTGCTGACGCCAGGCCTCGTAGATCGCGATCGAGGCGGAATTGGCCAGATTCAAGGACCGCCGGGAGGGCTGCATCGGCAGCCGCACACGGGAGGTGATCCGAGGATCGCCGAGGGCCTCCTCCGGCAGACCGGTGGACTCGCGGCCGAACATCAGGACGTCACCGGGACCGTAGTCGAGGTCTGTGAACAGGCGATCGCCGCCGGACGTGAAGGCGAAGACCCGCGCCGGCAGCAAGGCCTCCAGCGCCGTGTCCAGGTCCGGGTGCACGGTCATCACGGCGAGGTCGTGGTAGTCCAGGCCCGCCCGGCGGAGCTTGGCGTCGGAGAAGTCGAACCCGACCGGTTCCACCAGGTGCAGCTCGGCCCCCGTGATGGCCGCCAGCCGGATCACGTTGCCGGTGTTGCCCGGGATCTCCGGTGAGTGCAGGAGGATCCTGAAACCCGGGGTGCCGGGGGCCGGTCCCCTCGGAGCCGCGAGGTGCGGGTTGGTCGGGACGGCACCGGGCGTCGCGGTCCGGCGGAGTAGGGGATCGGGGAAGTCGGAAGGCACCCGGCCATCGTAGTGCGGCCACGGGGAGCCGGCTCCCGGTGAAGCGCACCCAGCGCTGGGAACAGGTCCTCCGGGGGCCCGCCGGAACAGTACCTCGCCGGACCGGCATCGTGACGGCTCAGTACATCGCGCCGAGCAGCCGGGCCAGGAGCCGGCGGTCCACGGTGCCGGACAGCGGGCCGGTACCGAGGAACATCTTCACGTCGCGGCTGAATTGCAACGCGTTGGCCGGTGGATCCGTGAGGAACCCCGCGTCGGAGTCCAGCACCGAGCGGGTGCGCTCGAGTTGGATGACGGGGGCGTGCGGATTCTCGTCCGGCCCGAGGACCAGGATGAACCCGCCGACGCTGCAGTCCGGGAAGGCCCGCTGGAGGGCGACCATCGCCGGTGCCAGGGACGGAGGTGAGAGGCGCCGGTCTCCGCGCCACACCTCCGCCCCGTCCCACCGGTAGACCCCTTCGGGGACCTGCATGGAGCCGATCACCGCCAGCCGGTCCCCGCACAGCACCACGTGGTCGATGGCCCCGGAGCTGAGCCGTCCGAAGGTCAGGTGCAGGCCGGTGACGAGACGACTGGCCGGCAGCGATCCGAGCACATGGTTCTGCAGCGTGCGGATGGTGCGGGCCTCACGCACGAGCCGGTGGCCGGCCGGCAGGATGCCGCGCTTGCGGGGTGCCCCGTGGATCTGTTGCGAACTGCGGGCCAGGTCCAGCACCATCTCGTCCTCCAGCGGCGGAACATAGGTGATGGTCCCGGCCGCGCCGTTGCGATCTCCGCCACTGCCCGGGCTCGTGGACTGGCCGCGCGCGGACCGGGTGGAGAAGGAGGGTTCCGATGCCGGCGCGGCCGACTGGGCCGATCCGCCTCCGGCGCTGAACCCGCGATCGTACTCGCGCCGGGACTCAGGGGTGCCGACCAGTTCCCAGGCGTAGCTGACCAGTCGGAACTCGGCCGCGTCCCCGCCATAGTCCGGATGGGTGCGGCGGGCCGCACGCCGCCAGGCGGCCTTGAGAGAGGCAGTGTCCGCGTCGAAGGAGACGCTGAGGACCTCGTAGGCCGAGCGGCCACCGAAATCGGCGGGAGTCACGGTGCCGTCACCCGATACCGCAGGAACAATGCCCCGTCCTCCTCAAGCAGGCCCACCAACGTCATTCCGGCGGGACTGGCCAGGTCCGCGCCCCCGATGATCCGGCCGCCCGCACCACCGGCGAGCAGCGGTGAGAGGGACAGGCACAGCTCGTCGGCCAACCCGGCCGCAGTGAAGGCACCGAGCAGGGTGGGCCCGCCCTCCGAGTGCACGAGCCGGTGGCCGCGCTCGGCCAGCGCGGCGCGGATCCGGGCCGGCTCTGCCTGGTCCGTCCCGCAATCCACGACGTCTGCGACCTGGCCGAGCGCGGCCCGCCGGCCGGCGTCGGCCGCGGTGGTGGTGAGGAGGAGGGGCCGGACCGGGGCCGTGGTGAAGAAGGTGCTCTCCGGGTCCAGATCGAGGGATCCAGAGACCAGGGCGACCGCCGGGTGGGCGGGCAGCCCGCGGGCCTCGCGCCAGGCACGATCCTCCGCAGAGACCAGGTCGCCGCCGTAGCCCTCGGCACGAATGGTCCCGGCACCCACGAGGATGACGTCCGCGGGCCGGCGGAGCAGAGCGAAGAGCCGTTGGTCGGCCGGCGTTCCGAGACCGTCGGAGTGCCCGTGGACGGTGGCCGCGCCGTCGGCGGAGGACACGAAGTTGAAGCGCACCCAGAGCCCGTCCCCCGAGAAGTCCCCGCGGCTCCGGTCCTGACCGGGCGGGGCGTAGAACGCCACCAGGTCGTCGTCGGTGAGGTCTGCGGTGAGGGTCGGACTGGCCAGACCCGAGGGGTAGGGGTGGACGAGTGCTCTCATGGGTTGACTCCTTCGTTCGCGGGAGAGGCTGGTTCCAGGCCATCCCAGGCGGCAGCCTCCCCGGGGCCCGCTGCGCGGTCGGCACCCCGGTTGAGGCCGTGCATGTTGTGCTCCAGCCGGAGCGGCTCGCGCCAGCCCATGACGGCCTCGGTCATCCGGATCGCCGAGACAGATGGCCCCACCTGGTGCATGCGTAGCACGCGGGCACCGTTCAGGACGCAGACCTGGGCCGCTGCCAGCGAACCGCCCAGCCGGGCCGACTTGTGCTGGTCCAGGGTCTCGCCGATGAAGTCCTTGTTGGACACCGATGCCAGCGCGGGGAATCCCAGGGTGCTGAAGGAGTCGAAGCGCCGGGTGATCTCCAGGGAGTGCCGGGTGTTCTTGTTCAGGTCGTGGCCCGGGTCCACGATGATCTTCTCCTCCGGGACCCCGAGGGAGAGGGCCAGGTCGATCCGTCGCAGCAGGTACTCGCGGACCTCAGCCACCACATCGTCGTAGCGCGGCGACGGCACCGGAGTGCGCGGCGTGGCGAGGGAGTGGGTGATCACCAGGTGGGCACCGCCAGCGGCCACCACCCGGCCGAGATCGTGGTGGAACAGCCCGGTGGTGTCATTGACGACGTCGGCCCCGGCCGCGATGGCACGCTCGGCCACCAGCGGCTGGAAGGTGTCGGCGGAGAGGATCGCGGTGGCCGCGGGACCGCCGCCGGACCGCAGGGCGGCGAACACCGGCACCACGCGCTCGGCCTCCTCCTCCGGGGGCAGCTCCGGTCCGGGAGAGAAGGGAACCCCGCCGACATCGACCCAGTCCGCGCCGTCCTCGGCCGCCCGCCGCGCGGCACCCACCGCTGCGTCCAGGGCGAAGGTCACGCCGTCGTCGTAGAAGGAGTCCGGGGTGCGATTGACCACGGCCATGAGCAGGATGCGCGAGCGGACGTCCACGGTGCGGTGCGCGAAGCGCTGGACCGGGTGTCTGAACTCCGGCTCGACCATGGGCATCGGCGGCGTGCTCCTCGAGGACTGATGATGGTGGGCTTCAGTGGGGGTCGGTGCAGGAGACCGTCCGTCCCATTCTGGCAGGATACCGGTGACGCGTCGGGAAACCGGCTGTCACGAGAGGTCCAGAGGCCGATTCCGAGGTGGCACGATGAAGTTCATGCACCGCAGACCCCGACCCCGGCCCGATGCACCCGAACTCGCCCCGCTCGCTCCGGCCGAGGGTGCCTGGGTGGCCGCCATGCTGGAGGCCGGTACCGCGGGTCTCGGCGTCGAGTCCTGGAACGGCCACGTCGCCACGGTCGTCCCGGTGGGGAACCCAGCGCCGTATGAGAGCATCGCCCGGATCTTCCATCCGGTGCCATGGCACCACCGGGACTGGGACGAGGACGCGGCCGCGCGGTTGCGCGCGTTCGGCCTGGTGCCGGAGGAGCAGGAGGACTTCCGTGACGCGCTATGGCCGGCGGACCGGACGCTGCACGCCTACGGCACCACGATGTGGAGCCAGGTCGCCGCGGATCGCGGCACCGTGTTCCACGCTGGTGCGCAGTGGGCGGACCTCGCCCGGGCGGACGGGAACGACTCCGTGTCCTCCACGCGGGAGGCGCGTCTGGAGTACGGCTCACCGGAACAGGGTCAGCTGTCCTCCCCGGCCATGGCAACACTGGCCGAGGTGCTCCTGGGACACACCGAGACGCCGCAGGACCTGGTGCTGGGGCTGTGGCCCGGTCGCGGCTGGATGGATGGCGGCAGTGCCAAGTTCGGCCCCGGCGTGTTCGAGGCCACCGGCGGGAAGGCTTCCTCCGTCCAGATGCCCCCGGCCTTCGTGCCGAGTACCACCCGAGCCCTTCGCCATGGAGCCGGGCTGCTGGACGTCGGCGACGGATTCCGGGAATACCTGCTGCTGGCCGACGACGGCACCCGACTGCGCCACCCCGTCTGGGCCCGCGCCGCCCACCCGCTGCTGCCGGAGGCGGAACCCACCGAGGAGCAGTCACCGAACCTCGCCTGGCCGCGGGACCGTGCCTGGGCGCTCGCCAGCGAGATCGATTTCGACTCCACCCTGGTGGCCGGATCCACCGAGCTGATCCGGGCCATCTGCACGCACCCCGGCCTGGAGGCCGCCGTGGTGCGGCCGGAGACGGACCTCACCGCGTTCGCGGACACGCTCAACCACCGGAGTCCCAGCCCGTGAGCCGCCACCACGTCCTGTTGTGCATCAACCCCGCCGCCGGGGCCGGCCGGGGTGCCGACGCGGGGGCCGAAGCCGCGGCCCGTCTGCGCAGCGGCGGGGTCGATGTCGAGATCCTGGCGGTGCCCGGCGATGACGGGACACCGCCCGTCCGGCGCTACTCCGAGGCCCTCGCCGCGCGACTGGCGAGGACCGCGGGGGCGACGCCGGCCGCCGTCGTGGTGGTGGGCGGCGACGGGATGCTGCACACGACGGCGAACGTGCTGGCGGGCACCGGGATGCCGGTCGGCCTGGTGCCGGCCGGGACCGGGAACGACCTGGCCCGGGCGCTGGACCTGGCCGGCTGCGGGGTGGCGGGCGCCGCCGACCGGGTCCTCACTGGTCTGGACCGGCCGCCGCGCCGCATCGACCTGGCCCGGGTGGAACTGGCCCCGTTGCCGGCAGCCCTGCCCGCGGGGCTGGACTTCGCCGGAACCGTGGACGACCGCGACGCGGCAGGCGGGCCGCCGGAGCTCGTGCGCCGGTATGCGGTGTCCGGGGTGAACGTGGCCTTTGACGCCGAGGTGAACGCCACCGCCAACCGGATGCGCTGGCCCCGCGGTGGCCTGCGCTATGTGGCCGCCGTGCTGGTGGAATTGCTGCGCTTCCAGCCCGTTGAGCTGAGGATCCGACTGGATGGGCCGGACGGCCCGATCCTGACCGGGCCCACGTTCCTGCTCGCCGTGATGAACGGCCGGTTCATCGGGGGCGGCATGGAGGTCGCCCCCGGAACGCGGATCGACGACGGCGTGCTGGAGGTCTTCCACGTCACACCCCTGAGCCCGGTGCGGTTCCTGCGGGTCTTCCCGAAGGTCTTCGCCGGACGCCACACGCACCTGCCGGAGGTGGAGATCCGGGAGGCGGGCTCGGTGCGGATCGAGCAGATCACCGCGGTGCCGGATCCAGGGCCGCCTGGGCAGCCGTCCCGGAGGAGCGCTGGTCCGGTCCTGCACGGGGACGGTGAGCCCCTGGGACTGTTGCCGGCCGCGGTGACGGTGGAGCCCGGCGCGCTGACCGTGCTGGACACGGGGCTGCCACACGTGCTGTCCGAGGGAGAGGAATGAAGCACGAGTTGGTCCACGGATGGATCGTCTCCGCCCCCTGACTCCTACACTGGAGTGCATGACCCCTTCCGCATCCCGGACCCGCGTCTACCTCGACCACGCCGCCACCACGGCACTCCGCCCGGTGGCGCTGGAGGCATTCACGGCCAGTGCCAGGACGCTCGGGAACCAGTCGTCGCTGCACCAGTCCGGCCGCGGGGCCAAGCTGCGGGTCGAGACGGCGCGGGATGCCCTGGCGGCCACCCTGGGCGCCCACCCCAGCGAGGTCGTGTTCACCTCCGGGGGCACCGAGTCGGACAACCTGGCACTCAAGGGGCTGTACTGGGCGCGCCGGGACCGCGCCCGCGCGGAAGGGGCGCCCGAGTGTCATCGCATCGTGCTCACGGGATTGGAGCACCATGCCGTCCTGGACGCGGCCACGTGGCTGGAGACCCACGAGGGGGCCCGGCTGGACTTCGTCCCCGTCCACGCGGACGGGCGGGTGGACCTGGACGCCTGGCACGACGCCCTGGCCCGGGACCCGGAGACCATCGCCGCGGCCACGCTGATGTGGGCCAACAACGAGATCGGCACCATCCAGCCCATCGCCGAGGCGGCTGCCCTGGCGGTGGAACACGGGGTGCCCTTCCACACCGACGCCGTCCAGGCCTTCGGCGCCGTGCCCCTCGACTTCCAGGCCTCCGGCGCCACCACGATGGCGGTGACCGGTCACAAGATCGGCGCGCCGGTCGGCGTCGGCGCCCTGCTGGTGCGGCGGGATGCCGCGATCACGCCGGTACTCCACGGCGGGGGCCAGGAGCGTGACATCCGCTCCGGGACCATCCCGGCCGCCCTCATCGAGGCCTTCGCCGCCGCCGCCACCGAAGCCCACGCCCAGCTGCCCGCCGAGCGCGAACGCGTCGGTGCCCTGCGCGACCGGCTGATCGACGGGATCCGTCAGCTGGTGCCCGACGCGCGACTGACGGGCGCGGAGGACCTCGATCCTCTCACCGGGGAGCGGCTGCCGCCCGGCACCCGTCGTTTGCCGGGCAACGTCCACTTCACCTTCCCGGGGTGCGAGGGTGACTCCCTCCTGTTCGGCTTGGACATGGTCGGCGTGGAGGCCTCCACCGGTTCGGCCTGCTCGGCCGGGGTGCCCCGCCCCTCGCACGTGCTGACCGCGCTGGGCATCGAGGAGGAGCTGGCCCGGTGCGTGCAGCGGTTCAGCCTCGGGCATACATCGGGACCCGCCGACGTTGAGCAGGTGTTGTCCGTGTTGCCGGACGTCCACGCCTCGGCCCTGCGCGCCGGCCTGGCCGGGCACGATTCCAGGATCAAGACCGCGAACAGCCAGCGCTGACGGGAATCACAGCAGAAACCGCCGTACACCGAAGGGAAACCACGAAGATGAAGGTCCTCGCCGCCATGAGCGGGGGAGTCGACTCCGCCGTTGCCGCCGCTCGCGCCGTGGATGCCGGCCACGAGGTGGTCGGGGTGCACCTCGCCCTGTCCCGGATGCCCGGAACCCTGCGCACCGGATCCCGAGGCTGCTGCACCATCGAGGACTCCCGTGACGCCTGGCGCGCCTGCGAGAAGCTGGGCATCCCCTTCTACACGTGGGACTTCTCCGAGCGGTTCAAGGAGGACGTGGTGGACGACTTCGTGGCCGAGTACGCCGCGGGCCGCACCCCGAACCCCTGCATGCGCTGCAATGAGCGGATCAAGTTCGCCGCGCTGCTGGAGAAGGCCCTCGCCCTGGGCTTCGATGCCGTGTGCACGGGTCACTACGCGACCGTCCTCCGCAATGACACCGGCAACCTCGAACTGCACCGCGCCGCCGACTGGGCCAAGGATCAGTCCTACGTCCTCGGCGTGCTCACGGCCGAGCAACTGGAGCACTCCATGTTCCCGCTCGCCGAGACCCCGTCCAAGGACCTGGTCCGGGCGGAGGCGGCCGAGCGCGGGCTGTCGGTGGCCGCCAAGCCCGACTCCCATGACATCTGCTTCATCCCGGACGGGGACACCCGGGGGTGGCTGAACGAACGCATCGAGATGACCGAGGGGGACATCGTGGACACGGAGGGCCACCGCCTCGGCTCCCATCCCGGCGCGCATGCCTTCACGGTGGGCCAGCGCAAGGGCTTGAGCATCGGCCGTCCCGCCCCGGACGGCCGTCCCCGCTTCGTCCTCGAGGTCCGTCCCAAGGACAACACCGTCGTCGTCGGGTCCAAGGAGATGCTCGCCGTGGATCGTGTGACGGGCATCCGCCCCTCCTGGGCCGGGGCCCCGCTGGCCGAGGAGGCCACCGGTGACTGGTTCGACTGTCACCTGCAGGTCCGCGCGCACGGGGATCCCGTGCCCGCCCGTGCCCGGGTGGAGCGCCCGGGTCCTTCGGACGCCGCGCCGGCGAGCCCGGACGGTGACGGGGCTGAGGATACTGCGCCCCCGACTCACGACGCCGGCACTTGGGTCATGGAACTCTTCGAGCCCCTCGCGGGGGTCGCGCCCGGCCAGACGGCCGTGCTGTACCAGGGCACACGCGTACTGGGCCAGTCCACGATCGACGCCGCCTTCAACGCCGCCCGGGTGGCCTGACGGGATCTACCCGCCGGTACGATGCGAGCGACTCGCCGGTAACTTGGGTTCGGAATTCGCCGGATCCCGGCGTACAGTCTGATGTGATCCAGGTCATAGTGATCGGGATCACCTTCACTCGCACCCGCATTCGCACCCGGGTCGGTGGTGCCGTCCTCGGTGTCCACCGACCCTGAGGAGGACACCGTCATGGCCACTATCCGACGCCGCCTGAGCGCGGCCATCGCACTGGGCGGGGTCGCCGCCCTGGCCCTCACCGCCTGCACCGGGCCAGCCCCGAGCGGCGAAGGCAGTGAGGGGGGTTCCGGCGAAGGCGGTGCCAGCAGCGCGCCGATCGTCTACGGCACCACGGACAAGGTCACCAGCATCGATCCGGCCGGTTCCTATGACAACGGCTCGTTCATGCTGATGAACCAGGTCTACCCCCTGTTGCTGAACTCCGCCCCGGGCTCCGCCGAGGTGGAGCCGGACCTCGCGGAGACCGCCGAGTTCACTTCCCCGAACGAGTACACGGTGACCCTGCCGGAGGGCCTGACCTGGGCGAACGGGAACACGCTGGACTCCGCCGATGTCAAGCACACCTTTGATCGCCAGCTGGAGATCGCCGATCCCAACGGCCCGTCCTCCCTCCTGGGCAACCTGGAGTCCGTCGAGGCCCCGGACCCGACCACCGTGGTCTTCACCCTCAAGGAAGGTGACGACCAGACCTTCCCGCAGGTCCTGTCCTCGCCCGTCGGCCCGATCGTGGACGACGAGACCTTCCCCGCCGACGAGCTGCTCCCGGACGAGGACATCGTGGCGGCAGAGGCCTTCCACGGTCAGTACTCGATCGATTCCTACGAGAAGAACCAGCTCGTGAACCTGGTGCCGTTCGACGGTTACCAGGGCCTACTGGGGGCCCCGAAGAACTCGCAGGCCTCCATCAAGTACTACGCCGACTCGAACAACCTGAAGCTGGACATCCAGCAGGGCAACATCGATGTGGCCGCCCGCGCCCTGACGCCGACCGACGTCGAGGACCTGTCCGGGGACGACAACGTGGTGGTGCACGAGGGTCCCGGCGGCGAGTTGCGGTACATGGTCTTCAACTTCAACATCATGCCCTTCGGCGCCGAGACCGAGGAGGCGGATGAGGAGAAGTCGTTGGCCGTCCGCCAGGCAATGGCCGATCTGCTGGACCGGGAGGCCCTGTCGGAACAGGTCTACAAGGGCACCTACACCCCGGCCTACGGTTTCGTCCCGAAGGAATTCGAGGGCGCCACCGAACCTCTCAAGGAGAAGTACGGGGACGGCGAGGGAGGCCCGGACCAGGACCGCGCCGCCGAGCGGTTGGAGGCGGCCGGCGTCGAGACCCCGGTGGCCCTGAACCTGCAGTACAACCCGGACCACTACGGCCCGTCCTCCGGCGAGGAGTACGCCCTGGTGAAGCAGCACCTCGAGGCCAATGACCTCTTCACGGTGAACCTGCAGTCCACCGAGTGGGTGACCTACCAGCAGGACCGCATCGACTCCTACCCCGTCTACCAGCTGGGCTGGTACCCGGACTACTCGGACGCGGACAACTACCTGTCCCCGTTCTTCGCGATCGAGAACTTCCTCTCCAACGGCTACGTCAACGAAGAGGTCGACCAGCTGATCGCCGAGCAGCGCGTCACCCCGGACGAGGCCGAGCGCAGCGAGAAGCTCGGGCAGATCCAGGACATCGTCGGCGAGGAACTGTCCACGCTGCCGCTGCTGCAGGGTGCCCAGGTGGCCGTATCCGGTCCAGAGGTCGCAGGCGTGGAGGACACCCTGGACGCCTCGTTCAAGTTCCGTCTGGGAGCCGTGTCCAAGGAGGGCTAATCCACCGTGACCGTAACCACTGACCTGCCGGGGACCCCGGCCGGCGACGAACCGGTGGTGCTGCCAGGGGACGAGGGAACCGCACCGTCCGCCCCGACCCGGACAAAGGGTCTGGGCGGGCTGGGCCGCTACATCCTGATCCGCTTCCTGCTCATCATCCCCACCGTGTTCATCCTCGTGACCATGGTGTTCTTCCTGATGCGGGTGACCGGCGACCCGATCACCGCCGCCATGGGCGGGCGCCTGACGCCGGCCCAGCTGGCCGAGCGGATCGCCGCCGCCGGCTACGACCGGCCCCTGCCGGTCCAGTACGTCGAGTACCTCGGCCAATTGCTCACGGGTAATTTCGGGACCACGCTCTCGGACAACCGCCCCGTCACCGAGGTGCTGGTGACCTACGGCGCGGCCACCCTCGAACTCGTGTTCTTCGCCGTGATCGTCGCACTCGTGGTCGGCATCCCCCTGGGGATGGTGGCCGCGAAGTTCCGCGACCGCTGGCCGGATGCGTTCCTGCGCATCGCGGCGATCCTGTTCTACGCCACCCCGGTGTTCTTCGCCGGCCTGCTGCTCAAGCTCGTCTTCAGCGTGTGGCTGGACTGGCTCCCCACCAACGGGCGGCTGACGATCAGCAACCAGCTGGCCCTGGACGGCCTGCAGGCGCCCACAGGCATCTACTTCCTGGACGCCCTGCGCTCCGGGAACATGGCCGCCCTCGGCGACGTGCTCCAACACGCTGCCCTGCCGGCCCTGGCGCTGGGGCTGCTGACCGGCGGCGTGTTCCTGCGCCTGGTCCGGACCAACATGATCGGCACCCTCGGACGTGAGTTCGTGGAGGCCGGCCGGTCCCGCGGCGTCAGCGAGTACCGGCTGACCACCCGCCATGCCTTCCGGCCGGCGCTGATCCCCATCATCACCGTGATGGGGATGCAGATCGCCATGATGATGGGCGGGGCCGTGCTGACCGAGACCACCTTCGAATGGAAGGGACTGGGGTTCCAGCTGGCCGAATACCTGGCTGCGCGTGACTTCGTGGCCGTGCAGGGGATCGTGGTCATACTGGCCGTGATCGTGGCCGTGACGAACTTCCTGGTGGACATCGTCGCCGCCCTCATCGACCCGAGGGTGAGGTACTGACATGTCCCTGACCACCACGGTCCGCAAACTGCCGGTCGTCTCCCACCTGGGCCAGTCGGCCGGACTCCAGCGCGGCATGCTCATCGGCGGGCTCGTCCTGACAGTGATCTTCCTGCTCGCCGCGGCGCTCGCCCCGGTGCTCGCCCCCTACGGCTACGCACAGATGTCCCATCCCGACGGCGGCGGGGCCTTCCCCACCCAGGGCGCCCCCTCGGCGGAGCACCCCTGGGGCACCACGGTCGGTGGCTTCGATGTGCTCTCCCGCACCCTGTGGGGTGCGCAGACCGCCGTGGCCGTGATCGTCGTCGCGGTGGTGATGTCCCTGATCCTCGGCGTGCTGCTGGGTCTGGTCTCCGGTTACCTCGGCGGCTGGGTGGACCGCGTGCTCGTGGTCATCGCCGATGCGATCTACGCGTTCCCGTCCCTGCTGCTGGCGATCGTCATGTCGATCGTCATCAGCCAGGGTCAGTCGAGCCTGTGGGGCGGCATCCTGGCGGCGGCGCTGTCCATCACCGTGGTGTTCATCCCGCAGTACTTCCGCGTGATCCGCGCCGAGACGATCCGCCTCAAGGCCGAGCCCTTCGTGGAATCGGCCCAGGTGGTCGGCACCTCCCCGTGGCGCATCATGACCCGGCACATCCTGCGCAACGCCACCCGGTCCCTGCCGCTGATCTTCACCCTGAATGCCTCCGAGGCCATCCTCACCCTCGCCGGGCTGGGCTTTTTGGGATTCGGCATCCAGCCCACGGCCGCCGCAGAGTGGGGCTACGACCTCAACCGGGCGCTGTCCGACGTGACCAGCGGTATCTGGTGGACCGGGTTGTTCCCGGGCCTGGCGATTGTGCTCACGGTCCTCGGCCTGACCCTGGTCGGCGAGTCGATGAACGACCTGAACGATCCGCGCCTGCGCACCCGCTCACGGTCCCGCAGCAGGCGAGCGACCGCCGCTGCCCGCACCGTCGCTCCCGAAACCCCCGCAGCTTCTACCGGCACCGCCGCGACCGGCACTGTCCGGACCGACCCGGAGGTCTCCCCGTGACCGAACAGACCGACAGCGCACACCGCCCTGGTGCGGCCGCGCCCGTCCTGGAGGTCCGGGACCTCTCGGTGACCTTCGCGACCGACGGCGGCGATGTCCGTGCCGTACGGACGGCCGCCTTCTCCGTCGCGCCGGGGGAGGTGGTCGCCGTCGTGGGCGAGTCTGGTTCCGGCAAGACCGTCACCGCCAAGACGGTGCTGGGTCTGCTCCCGGAGACGGCGCTGGCCACCGGCGCCGTGGTGGTGTCCGGACAGAATGTCCTCTCGCTCCCCGGCGCCGAGCTGCGCCGGCTGCGGGGCAGCGCTGCGGCCATGATCTTCCAGGAGCCCTCCACCGCCCTGAACCCGGTCTACACGGTGGGCTGGCAGATCATGGAGGGCCTGCGGGCCCATCGTCGAGCGAACGGTACCTCGTCCGGTCCGAAGGCCGCTCTCGGCAAGAAGGAGGCCAGGCGGCGCGCCATCGAGGCCCTGCGTGCAGTCGGCATCCCCGACCCCGAGCACCGGGTGGACTACTATCCACACCAGTTCTCCGGCGGCCAGAAGCAGCGCGTGGTCATCGCCGCGGCCCTGGCCCTGGAACCCGGACTCATCGTCGCGGACGAGCCCACGACCGCGCTGGACGTCACCGTCCAGGCCGAGATCCTGGACCTGCTGCGGGAGCTGCGGGACTCCCGCGGCGTGTCCATCATGCTGATCACCCACAACATGGGGGTGGTGGCGGACCTCGCGGACCGCGTGGTGGTGATGTACCACGGAGAGATCGTGGAGCAGGCCCCCGTGTCCCAGCTGTTCGCGGATCCGCGCGAGGCCTATACCCGGGCCCTGCTGGACGCCGTGCCCCACCTCGGGCGGAACTCGGCCTCCGCCGGGGACACCGAGCGCCGCCACCGAGAGGCCACGCCCGTGGTCACCGCCCGTGGCCTCGAGATCGAATTCGCCGGCCGGATGGGTCAGCAGCCGTTCCGCGCCGTCAAGGGAGTGGACTTCGACATCCACCCCGGCGAGGTCTATGGGCTCGTCGGTGAGTCCGGTTCCGGCAAGACCACGATCGGCCGCGCCATCGCCGGGCTCACCCGCGCCACGGGCGGTTCTCTGACGGTCTTCGGGCACGAGATGGTCGGGTTCAGGGAGAGGACGTTCAAACCGCTCCGACGGGACATCGGCTTCGTGTTCCAGGACCCGGCCGCCTCCTTCAACCCGCACCTGACGATCGGCGAGTGCGTGGCCGAGCCCCTCCTCGTCCATCCCGGGGACCGCGGTGGTGGCGACGCCGCCTCAGACGTCGACCGCACGGTCGCCGGACTGCTGGACGCGGTCCAGTTGCCGTCCGACTATGCCCGGCGCTACCCGCACGAGCTCTCCGGAGGCCAGCGGCAGCGGGCCTCCCTGGCGCGGGCGCTGGCTCTGGACCCCACGTTGCTGGTGGCGGACGAGCCGACGTCGGCCCTGGACGTGTCCGTGCAGGCCAAGGTGCTCGACCTGTTCCGGGAGGTCCAGGAGCGCTTCGGCTTCGCGTGCCTGTTCATCAGCCACGACCTGGCCGTGGTGGACCACCTCGCCAGCTGGGTGGGCGTCCTCTACCGGGGGGACCTGGTGGAGGAGGGCATCGGCTCTCAGGTGATGGGCAGCCCCCGGCACGACTACACCCGCCGGCTCGTGGCCTCACTGCCTGTACCGGACCCGGAGGAGCAGTCACGTCGCCGGAATGAGCGCCGCACGACCGTAGGCTAGGGGGATGACTGACGACCCGGCCGCCGAGACCGGCCAGAACCCGGCCACCGGATACGACCCGCACGCCTCCTCGCTCCTGGGTGAGGCCGATCCGGCGGTGCTGGACGAGCTGTATGCGATCCGCGGCAGCATCGACAACTTCGATGCCACCCTGGTTTACCTGCTGGCTGAACGCTTCAAGTGCACCCAGCGGGTCGGCCGGCTCAAGGCCGAACACGCCCTGCCGCCCTCGGACCCGGGCCGTGAGGCTGCGCAGATCAAACGCCTGCGCACCCTGGCCGAGGACGCGGAGCTGGACCCGGCGTTCGCCGAGAAGTTCCTGAACTTCATCGTCTCCGAGGTCATCCAGCACCACCGCGCCATCGCCGCCGACCGCGCCTGATGCCTGCCGTTCGCGCCACTCTGCTCGGGGCCTGGCCGGGGAGGGACCCGGTGTCCGCGTCCCGTGACCTCCTCAACGCCTTGGGTGCCCCGCACCTGCCGGTGCTGCCCGAGCTGCCCGCCCGGGGCCCCGGTTCCGATGCGATTGGCCGCACCGCCGGCCTCCTGGAGGAGCTCGCCGTCGACCTGCAGCCCCACGGCTGGAGGCTCGTTCCCGAACCCGGGATGGACCACCGCCGGGCGGTCTCGGCCCTGACCACGGATCGCCACGCCCTGACGGACGTCGCCGGGGAGTCCGGGATTGCCGTGGAAGACCTGCTCGTGCGGGTCACCGGTCCGCTGACGCTGTCCGCCGAGCTGTGGCTGCCCGGAGGCGAACGCTCCCTCTCGGATCACGGAGCCCGCCGGGACGTCGCCCAGTCGTTGGCCGCCGGCCTCGCAGCACACGTCCGGGCGGTCCGGTCCCAGACGGGCGCCGCACGGGTGACCGTGGTGCTGGACGAGCCCCACGCCGCCGCCGTCCTCTCGGGTGCGCTGCCCACCGCCAGCGGCTACCGCACCGTCCGCTCCCTGCCCCGCTCCGAGGTCCGGGAGGCCTGGACCCTGGTCGCCCAGGCCTTGCTCGACGCCGGCGCCACCGGGATCGTCCTGGCCCCCGGCCGAGCGGGCGCCGGGGAGGAGTGGGCCTGGGCGGACCTGGCGCTGCTGGCCTCCGAAGCGCTGCCGCCTGCCGTGCTGACATCGGAGGAGGAGCAGAGGACGGCCGCCCTGGCCCTTCCCCTGGGTCCCCTCGAGGGGCCGGGATCGGACAGTTCGCGCTGGGACATCGTCGCGGGCTGGACCGAGGCGGGCCGGGACATCGTGTTCCGCCTCCCGTCAGCGCCGGCGGCACCGGCGTCACCACCGGGCCAGCCCGTGAAGCCCACCGAATCCGCCGTCGGCCATGGACACCCGTACCGGGGCACCGGGGTCATGATCGCCCGGACGTGGGATCGGATCGGACTGGACCCGGAGCTGCTCGGGAGGCTGACCCTGGCCGCACCGGACCAGTCCGCGGCCTCCCACCTCAGAGCCAATCAGGCCCTGGCGTCCGCGGTGGCCACGGCGGAGGAACTCGACCGGATTCGCCAGGACGGCGGCCTGGGGTCACCAGCCGAGTTGACGCGCTGAGTTGAGCGAATAGGTTTTGCGGGG
>NZ_JALDXU010000052.1:0-22943 GCF_032154715.1 Citricoccus sp.
CAGTACCCGCAGCACACCATCTTCTGCCTGGACCCGGTGATCTGCCCGTGCTCCACCATGTACCGCATCCACCCCGGCTACCTCGCCTGGGCGCTGGAATCGCTGTTGAACGGGGAGGTCGTCAACCAGATCACCGTGTCCGAGGACGTGGCGGAGCCGGCACGCCTGGCCCTGGAGCGGATGCTGTCCGTGGTCCCGGCCGGAGCGGGCCGATGACCGGCCTCCGCCCCATCGAGGCCCTCGTCACCGCCGCCCTGGATGAGGACGCCCCGTGGGGTGACCTGACCTCCGAGGCGCTCGTCCCGGTGGATGCCACCCTCGACGCCCGGCTGGTGGCCCGGGAGCCGGGCGTGCTCAGCGGGGCTGCGGTGTTCACGGCGGCGTTCCGGCTCGTCGACCCGCAGATCCGGGTCCAGTTCCTGGCAGCCGACGGCGAGCACTTCGAGACCGGCGACGTGCTGGCCGAGGTCTCGGGCCCGGCGCGCGGGATCCTCCGGGCCGAACGGATCGGGCTGAACTTCGTCCAGCGCATGTCCGGCATCGCCACCCAGACCGCCGGCTTCGTGGCCGCCGCCACCGGTACCCGGGCACGGATCGTAGACACCCGGAAGACCACCCCCGGTCTGCGTCTCCTGGAACGCCAGGCCGTGCGCGACGGCGGCGGGCACAACCACCGCACGACGCTCTCCGACGCGGTGATGGTCAAGGACAATCATCTGGCGGCCGTGGTGGGGGCGGGATTGACCGTCACCGAGGCGTTGGTTCAGATGCGTGCCCGCCTTCCGCACACGGTCCACGTAGAGGTGGAGGTAGACCGTCTGGATCAGATTCCGGCCGTCCTCGCGGCTGGAGTGGACACCGTGATGCTGGACAATTTCACCCTCGAGGAGTTGCGTCAGGGGGTGGCCCTGATCGGCGGTGCGGCCCTCGTGGAGGCCAGCGGTGGGGTGAGCCTGGACACCGTGGCCGGGATCGCGGCCACCGGCGTGGATGTCATCTCCGTCGGCGCACTGACACACTCGGTCCGGTCCCTGGACCTGGGACTGGACGTCGCCCCGACCAGCGCGGCCGGACCCTCCCCTCGGGCCAGCCGGGAGCCGGTCACCACGCCATGATCTACGCAGACCACGCCGCCACGACTCCGGTGCGCCGGGAGGCCTTGGAGGCCATGTGGCCGTACCTGACGGACCGGTTCGGCAACCCCTCCAGCCATCACACCGCCGGGGAGTCCGCGGCGGCCGGCCTGGAGGATGCTCGCACGTCCATCGCCCAGGTCCTGGGGGTCCGGGCCGGTGACCTCGTTTTCACCGGCAGCGGGACGGAGGCGGACAACCTTGCCGTCAAGGGGATCGCCCTCGGCCGTCCTCGCGGGCGGCATCTCATCACCAGTCCACTCGAGCACGAGGCCGTCCTGGCCTCCGCCAACTACCTCGCCCGTCTGCATGGCTTCGAGGTCGACTACCTCACCCCCGATCGGGACGGCCTGGTGTCCGCCGTGGAGCTGGCCGGACTGATCCGCCCGGACACCACCCTGGTGTCCGTCCAGTACGCCAACAATGAGATCGGCACCGTCCAGCCCCTGGCCGACTTGGCGCAGGTGACCCGGGCCGCGGGGGTGCCCCTCCACACCGACGCCGTTCAGGCCGCCGGCGGGCTGCCCCTGGACGTGGCAACGCTCGGTGTCGATGCCCTGAGCCTGTCGGGTCACAAGGTCGGCGCGCCCCAGGGCATCGGCCTGCTCTGGGTCCGCGGGCGGTTCCCCCTCGAGCCGGTGCTGCACGGTGGTGGCCAGGAGCGGGGCCGGCGCAGCGGCACCCAGAACGTGCCCGGAGCCGTGGCCCTGGCCGCCGCCCTCACCGCCGCCGAAACTGAACGAGAGTCCGTCTCCACGCGGCTGACCGGGCTCCGTGTCCGGTTCACCTCCACCGTGCTGGGCCACGTGCCCGGCGCCCAGTTGACCGGTCCCGCGGAACGGCGCCTGCCGGCGTCGGCGTCCTTCGTCTTTGACGGGACTGGTGGCGAAGCCGTCCTGCTGGAGCTGGAACGCCGGGGCATCCTCTGCTCCTCGGGATCGGCGTGCGCGGCCGGTTCGGATGAGCCCTCCCACGTTCTGACGGCCCTGGGCCTGCCGGAAGATCTGGCCCGGACCGCCGTGCGGTTCACGTTCGGGCCCGAGACCACGGAGGCTGAAGCCGAGGGGGCCGCCCGGGCGGTGGTCGAGTCCGTGGCAGCCATCCGTCAGGCCTATCCGGCCGGGATGAGCCTCCCGTAGCGTGTCGCGCACCACGGGCCGCCCCGGCTCGGGAGCGATGAACGGAGAACACCATGGCCAACAACGTGTACAACGTGACCGAGCTCGTCGGGACCTCCCCCGATGGCATTGACGACGCCGTCACCAATGCCGTCACGGAGGCCGGCAAGACCCTGCGGAACCTCGATTGGTTCGAGGTCCAGTCGGTGCGTGGTCACCTGGCGGACGGCAAGGTGGCTGACTGGCAGGTCACCGTCAAGATCGGTTTCCGTCACGAGGGCTGACGCCGGGGACTCCACCAGGAAAGGCCGCACCGTGAAGGCTGTACAGGCGTGCGTCGCCGGTCCGGCGGCATAGCCTTCCGTCGCGTCCAGCGGCGTGCCTGACTAGGGCCGCACCTCGGCCACGAGCCCTGCCTCCAACGCGACCCACACGGTACCGTCCGCCGCCACAGCCAGCCCGTGCGGTTCACTTCCCGGCGTGGGCAGGTCGATCAGGTTCATCGCGCCGTCCTCAGCGATGTGTCCGAGCTGGGTGGAGCCCCAGAGGGTGAACCAGCAACCACCCGCCGGGTCCGATTCAACGGCGTGGGGCTTGCTGGAGCGGTCTGGCAGCGGGAACTCCGTGATGGTCCCCTGCCGGTCCATGCGGCCGATCTGACCCGCGATGATCTCCGCAAACCACACGGCGCCGTCCCTCGCCACCGTGATGCCCACGGGACCGGCAGCGTCAGTGGGCAGGTCGATGATCTCGACGGCATCTCCGCCGGACGGGAGCCGACCGATGGCATTGCCCTGGTTGAGGGTGAACACGATGCCGGCCCCGGACGACGCGATCATCGATGGCATCCCGCCGGCAGGTCCCGACGGGATCTCGGTGACGGTGCCGTCGGCATGAAGGCAACCGATCGAGTCGGCCTGCATCTCGGTGAACCAGACATCCCCCGTGATCGCGGCGGCGACGCCGAACGGGCCGGCGTCGGGCGTGGGCACCGAGACCGCCCTCCGGACGCCCTCTGGACCAATCTGTACGAGACGGCCGTCCGCAGTGTCAGTCACCCAGACAGAGTCGTTGGAGGCCGTGGCGCAGAGGGCCGGTCGAGCCGCCTCCCCCAGTGGGATCCTGCCGATGGCGCCGTCCACCGTGCGCCGCAGGACGGCGTGTCCGGATATCAGGGTGATCCAGACTGCACCATCGCCGGTGACCGCAACGTCGTAGGGCGCGTCCCCGGTACCGGTGATGCGGTGTTCGACGATGGTCGGTGACCGGGCCGTCCGTTGGGACCGTTCAGTCATGGTCCGGTGTGGCCGTGACGCCCAGTTCCGCGGCGTGAACGCTGATGATGCGCGCGAGGTCGATGTCCCGGCTGGTGATGCCGCCGACGTCATGGCTGGACAGCGTCACGTCCACCTCGGGATAGGTGAGGGTGAGGTCCGGATGGTGGTCGGCGTCCTCCGCGGAGGCACCGATGCGGTTCACGAATTCCAGGCCGGTGGTGAATCTCTTGGTGGCGAACCGCGCCGTGAGGGTCTCCTCCACCTGGTGCCAGCCCGTGAGGCCTGCGTCGGAGATCTCGGACGGGGTCAGCTTCTGCTTCGGATCACTCATGGACCCATCCTGCCGCCGGCCCAGGTTGAGATCCACCTCTGGCGGGTCATCGGCCGGTGGTCGGCCGGGGCACTGGCGGCAGAGGCAGCGGCAGCGGCAGCGGCAGCGGCAGCGCCAGCCTGGCGTCTCGGTGGCCGCCGCACCGGGAGGAGTGCTCTACCGTGGTGGGATGCTCCAACGCTTCACCGCCCGTGCGTTCTGGACGTTCAGCCGCTGGAAGCTGGCCTCCGAGCCCGCGCCGGACCGACCCACCATCCTCATCGGCGCGCCGCACACCTCCAACTGGGATTTCGCGTTCATGCTCGCCATCGCCTGGCAGTTGGGCATCGAGGTGCGCTGGCTCGGGAAGAAGAGCCTGTTCCACGGCTGGCGTGGCCCGATCATGCGGCGCCTCGGCGGCATTCCCGTGGACCGCGCGGATCCCGGCCGCGTCGTCTCCGAGGTGGTCGGTCGGGTGCGGTCCGGTGAGGTCTTCGGTCTGGTGGTGACTCCGGACGGCACCCGCGGTGCACACGCGCACTGGAAGTCCGGTTTCCATCGCATCGCCCTCGAGACGGGAATGCCGGTGACACTCGGATTCGTGGATCGCACCACGAGGACCACCGGCCTCGGCCCGACCTTCGAGCTGACCGGAGACATCGGCACCGACATGGACCGCATCCGCATCTTCTACGCGGACAAGGCGGGTTTCCACCCCGGCCTGCGCGTCGAACCGCGGCTGCGCGAGGAAGACACGACCGCCTGACCACCAGGATGCGGTCTGGCCGGACCTCGCCGGACCTCGCCGCGACTCTTCCCATGTGTCCCCCCATGGGCAGCGCCCACGGCCTCGATCCGGCACACTCGTGGTGTGGACGATCTGCATGTGCCTCCCGGCCCCGGCGCGCCCCGCGGCCTCAGGGTGCCGGCGGGAGAGCTGCTCGAGCAGTTTTCCCATGCCTCCGGCCCCGGCGGGCAGGGTGTCAATACCACCGACTCCCGGGTGCAGCTCAGCCTGGACCTGGCCACGACGACGGCCCTGAACGAGGCCCAGCGCGAACGTGCCCTTGACCGGCTCGCCGGGAAGCTCGCGGGCACCGTCCTCACCATCAGCGCAGCGGAACACCGGTCGCAGCGGCGCAACCGCACGGCAGCACGGCAACGCCTCGCGGCCCTGCTGCGCGAGGCCCTGCTGCCGGCGATCACAAGGAAGCCGACCCGGCCCACCCGAGGCTCACAGCGGCGCCGGATCGAGGCCAAACGCCAGCGCGCGGAGACGAAGCGTCACCGCAGACGTCCCGACCGCGATTGATCACTCACGCTGGTTGAGGAATCCACCCCTGAACAGGAGCAGCCTGATGACCACGCCCCTCGATCTCGAGTACCCGTTCACCGGCCGGTGGCTGGTCCAGAACAGCCCGGCGAATCGGGTGCCGAGCCACGGAACCTCGCGGTTCGGCCTCTCCCACGCGATCGATTTCGTCCCGGTGGACGACGCCGGCCGGTCAGCCCCGTACACGCTCACCTCCTTCCTGCGACCGGAACCGGCGGCGCTCTTCCCGGGGTTCGGCCGGCCGCTGACGGCCCCGATCGAGGGCGTCGTGGTCGGCGTGCACGGCGACGAGCCGGACCACCAGGCCCACCGAGGCCTTCCCTCGGTCGGCTACGCGATGACCCAGCGGCGGCGACTGGCGGCCGGGTGGTGGGGGTTGAGCGGCAACCATGTGCTCATCGAGACCCGGAGTGCCGACGGCCGCGTGGCCGTCGTCGTGCTCTGCCATCTCCAGCAGGGCAGTCCCGTGGTCAGGCCAGGACAGTCCGTCCGGCGGGGAGAGGCCGTCGGACGGTGTGGGAACTCCGGGAACAGCACCGAACCACACGTGCACGTCCATGCCGTGGATCGACGGGATGCCAGTGGGGACATCAGCCGGGATATCAGCCAGGCCAGGGCCGTACCGATCTCGTTCCGTGGCAGTCTCCCGCGCAACGGTGAGATCGTGGACGCGGGCTGACCACGGCCGCGCAGCTCGTGGTGCAGATGCAGTTCGAGGCCACCTCCTGAACACGGCTCTGAGGAGCGCGCTCGGGCTAGCGGGTCAGAGTTCGGTGACCCGGCCGGCGTCCACATCCCACCGTCGGTCGGTCCGGACCGTGGAAAGCATCCGCCGGTCGTGCGTGACCAGCAGCAGCGCCCCCTCGTAGGACTCGAGGGCCTGTTCGAGCTGCTCGATGGCCTCCAGGTCCAGATGGTTCGTCGGCTCATCGAGGACCAGCAGGTTGACCCCGCGCGCCTGGAGCAAGGCCAGCCCGGCACGCGTGCGCTCCCCGGGTGAGAGATCGTCCACCGGGCGGTTCACGTGCTCGGCCCGCAACCCGAACTTGGCCAGGAGCGTTCGCACCTCCGCGGCAGACTGGTCCGGGACGAGCGCCTCGAAGGTGGTGGCGAGCGGCTGGGTTCCGGTCAGCAGTGACCGGGCCTGATCGATCTCCCCGATCCGCACATTCGCCCCCAGGCTCGCGGAACCTTCCGCCGGGAGCTGATGGCCGAGCAGTCCGCGCAGCAGCGTCGACTTCCCGGCGCCGTTCGGCCCGGTGATGCCGATGCGCTCCCCCGCATTCACTTGAAGCGAGACCGGCCCGAGCCTGAAGGTCCCCTGCCGGAACACCGCCGCACTGAGCGTCGAGACCACGGAACTGGATCGAGGCGCCGCACCGATGGTGAACTCGAGCCGCCACTCCTTGCGCGGTTCCGCCACCTCTTCGAGCCGTGCGATCCGGCTCTCCATCTGCCGCACCTTCTGGGCCTGCTTCTCGCTGGATTCGGTGGAGGCCTTGCGCCGGATCTTGTCATTGTCCGGTGCCTTCCGCATCGCGTTGCGTACGCCCTGGCTCGACCACTCGCGCTGCGTCCTGGCGCGGGCGACGAGATCAGCCTTCTGGCCGGCGAACTCCTCATACTGCTCCCGCAGGTGCCGGCGAAGGGTCGCGCGTTCCTCCAGGTACGAGTCGTAGCCGCCGCCGTACACGCGGTTCGAGTTCTGTGCCAGATCGAGTTCGAGCACCCTCGTCACGCTGCGGGCGAGGAACTCGCGGTCGTGACTGACCAGGACCACACCGCCGCGGAGGCCGCGTACGAAGTCCTCGAGCCGTTCCAGTCCGTCCAGGTCCAGGTCGTTGGTGGGCTCGTCCAGCAGCACGATGTCGAAGCGGGACAGCAACAGGGCGGCCAGGCCGACGCGGGCCGCCTGGCCTCCAGACAAAGAGGTCATCAGTGCTTGCTCGGCCGGGGTGTCGCCGAGGTCGAGTCCGAGATCGCCCAGCACCACGGGAAGCCGCTCGTCCAGGTCTGCCGCGCCGCTGGCCAGCCCGCGGTCCAGCGCCGATGAGTACGTCTCCGCAGCCGCCTCGGCGGCTGCCGGGTCTGCGAGGGCCTCGGCCGCCGCGTCCATCTGGCGGGTCGCCTCGGCGCATCCGGTACGACGGGCGATGTAGTCGGCAACGGTCTCGCCGACTACCCGCTCATGCTCCTGGGGCAGCCACCCGACGAAGGCGTCGGCCGGGGCCAAGGCCACGGTTCCCGCCTGCGGCTGGTGCACGCCGGCGAGCAGCTTCAGCAGCGTCGACTTTCCGGCCCCGTTCGCGCCCACCACCCCGACCACGTCACCGGGGGCGACGGTCAGGTCCAGCGCGTCGAAGAGCGTGCGGTGGCCGTAGCCGCCGGCCAATCCCGTGGCCACCAGTGTTGCGGTCATCCATGACTCCTTTGTGGGGTGGCGGCTGCCGAGCGGCCACGACGGCAACGCCACCTCCAGTGTCCCCCACCTGCGGTGGGCGACGTTCAGTCCTGGACGCGAATGACGATCTTGCCCTGGGCCTCGCCCTCGCGGCTGAGGCGGTAGGCCTCGGGCAGCTGTTCCAGGGGCAGGGTCCGGTCGATGTCCACCGTGAGATCTCCTGCCTGCACCAGGCTCAAGAGTTCGCCCAGGCCGGCTCCGTCAGGCCGGACCCACAGCCACCGTCCGCCGTGCTCCAGGACGGCCGGATCGGCGATCGAGACGTGCCGGCCGCCGTCGTTCAAGACCGCGAGGGTGCTCTCCAGCACCTCGCCGGCGAAGTCAGCGACGGCGTCCACGCCGTTCGGGGCGGCGTCCCGCACGCGATCGACCAGCCCGTCGCCGTAGTCGAGCGGAGTGACCCCGATGCGGCGGAGCTTCTCGAAGTTCTCGGGTGAGCTGGTGCCCAGCACCGTCGCGCCGGTGCGGACGGCCAGCTGGGAGGCCAGGTAGCCGACGCCACCGGAGGCCGCGTGCAGCAGGACGGTGTCCTGCTCCGTGACCTCCAGGGCGTCGATGGCGCGCCGGGCGGTCAGTCCCGTCAGCGGCAGGGCTCCGGCGACGTCATCGGCGACGCCCTCCGGGATCCGGGCCGCGAACTCCACCGGGATCGTCACGAACTCCGCACTGGTCCCACCCTCGTTGACCATCTTGCGGGCATAGGCTGCCACGCGGTCTCCGACGGAGAACTCCGGGGTGTCCGGGCCGACTTGCTCCACGGTCCCGGCGACGTCCCACCCGGGGATGGCCGGGAACTTCGTCTCCAGCATCGCGTCCAGGCCGCCGGACATGACCTTCCAATCCACCGGGTTCACCGAGGAACGCGTCACGCGCACCAGGAGCTGGCTCGGGCCGACAGTGGGCTGGGGAAGCTCGGTCAGTTCCAGGACGTTCTCGTCGCCGTACTTCGCATAGGTCATTGCTTTCATGCCCGGTGCAACAGCCGCAGCCCGCGGGTGTATTCCGGGACGTGCCGCGAGTCACCGCTCACCACCGTTCCTCAGTGCTGTGCATGCGGGCGGTGCCCAGGTCGTCCAGATGGGAGTGCCGGTGAGTTCACCATGCTCGAACGAGGAGCTACACAGTCACTAGCTGGCGCATGACGTTGAACCGGAGCTCTAACGAGTTCCGGTACGGAGCAACCTCTCAGCAGTCGGCAGGAGCCAACCTCCTGACCGGGTACACCTGGTACACGAACAGGAGATACGCCCATGTACGCTCTCGACATGCTGATGTTCTCGCGCGCCGACTTCGCTGATCCTGCGTTGACAACGTTCCTCCAGGCGCACCTTGACGACGTGGAGCCGACCGCTCCACCGGACAGCCGGCACGCGCTCGACCTCCGCGCACTACAGGCCCCGGGCATGCGGTTGTGGGTTGGCCACTCCCACAGTCGACTCGTCGCCACCGGTGCACTCGCCATCGTCGGCGAACGCCACGAGGAAGTGAAAAGCATGCGCACCGATCCGACGTACCGGGGCACCGGCATCGGATCGGCGATGGTGCGCCAGTTGCTGCAGGACGCGCGGTCGCGCGACGTTGAGCGGGTGTCGCTTGAGACCGGGAGCATGGGCTTTTTCGCTGCCGCGCGGGCACTCTATGCGAAGCACGGCTTCACTCCGTGCGCGCCCTTCGGCGGCTATGTCGATGACCCGAACAGCGTCTACCTGAGTCTGAAGCTCGAGGCCTGACCGAGAGTCTGGTCAGCTGTAGCGAAGACCGGGATCAGTGAGAACCTTGTCGAAATAGAACCGGGACGCGGCTAGACGTTAAACCGGAACTCCACCACGTCCCCGTCCTGCATCACGTACTCCTTGCCCTCCATGCGCACCTTGCCGGCAGCCTTGGCCTCGGACATCGAACCCGCGGCCACCAGGTCGTCGAAGGAGACGATCTCGGCCTTGATGAACCCACGTTCGAAGTCGGTGTGGATCACGCCGGCCGCCTTCGGCGCGGTGTCACCCTTACGGATGGTCCAGGCGCGGGCCTCCTTGGGTCCGGCCGTGAGGTAAGTCTGCAGGCCCAGGGTGTGGAAACCGGTGCGGGCGAGCTGGTCCAAGCCGGATTCTTCCTGCCCGTTCATCTCCAGCATCTCGCGGGCCTCCTCCTCGTCCAACTCCACGAGGTCGGACTCGAGCTTGGCGTCCAGGAATACGGCATCGGCCGGTGCCACCAGGTCGCGCAGCTCCTGCTGCTTCGCGGCGTCACCCAGCACGCCGTCGTCGGCGTTGAAGACGTAGATGAACGGCTTGGCCGTCAACAGGCTGACCTCCCGGAGGCGGTCCATGTCCAGCTTCTCGGAGTCGATCGCCGAGTAGATGGTGTCCCCGCGCTCGAGCACGGTCTGGGCGGCCTGCAGGGCCTCGAGCTCGGCCGCCTCACGCTTCTTGCCCTTGACTTCCTTCTCGACGCGCGGGATCGCCTTCTCGAGGGTCTGCAGGTCCGCGAGGATCAGCTCGGTGTTGATGGTCTCCATGTCCGAGGCCGGGTTGATCTTCCCGTCCACATGGATGACGTCCGGATCATCGAAGGCGCGGACGACCTGGGCGATCGCGTCAGACTCCCGGATGTTCGCCAGGAACTGGTTGCCCAGCCCCTCCCCCTCGGAGGCGCCCTTGACGATGCCCGCGATGTCCACGAAGGAGACGGTGGCCGGCAGGATCTTCTGCGAGCCGAAGATGCCCGCGAGGGTGTCCAGGCGTTCGTCCGGGAGATTCACCACCCCGACGTTGGGTTCAATCGTCGCGAACGGGTAGTTCGCTGCGAGAACGGTCTGGCGGGTGAGTGCGTTGAAGAGCGTGGACTTGCCAACATTGGGCAGGCCGACGATTCCGATAGAGAGAGCCACGGTTGTCCATGGTACCGGTGACCGATAGCGTCGAGAGCGTGACTGACCAACCAGAACAGACCACCAACCCCACCACCGACCCCGCGGGCGTCCCTGACCCCGCGGTGAACGGAGACAACGTGGACGGCGGAAACACCGCCGACTCGACGACGGACCCGAACCTGGTCGCCGCCGGAACCCCGCTACCCGAGGGTCAGCCCCAGCCGCCCTCCGAGCGCATCTCCCCCCTCGTCTTCCTGGCCATCGAGCAAGCACTCGAGTTCGCCTCCGAGGGATCTGATGCCGTGGCGCCGTTCCTACTCGGCTATATCGACGAGGAGCAAAAGGGCATGTGGAAGCTGCCCGGTGCCGACGAAGACCAGATGCGGTCGCAGATCGCCCAGCTGGAACCCCGTCCCGAGATGGCCGTGTCCGTGTTCGATGCCCGCCTGGAGGTGGAAGGCCAGCCGCACGACGCCTTCGTGCTCGAGGCCTTCGACAACGCCGAGGGCGTCTCCGCCACCGTCATCCAGCTGTACTCCCCGGCCGATGCCGCCGGTGGGGCCGAGGCCGTCGGCGCCCCGCAGCTGTTCTCCAACGGCGAGAACCTCCTGCGCTCCTGACCCCGCCTGAGCGTCGCCACCGCGTGAGTCGTCAGTTGACGCCGAATAGACGATCAATCGGCACACCAACTGACGACTCACGGGCGGGCCTCGGTGACGGAGGAACCTCAGACCCTCAGATCGCCGGGGCCCGGTCTGCGTAGCGCGTGGCCTCGTCGTAGGCTCGGGCCACGCGCAGCAGATCCACGTCACCGCCGGGGGCACCCACCAGCTGCAGGCCCACCGGCAACCCCGCCGCCGTGAATCCGCCGGGTACCGAGATGGCCGGGCAGCCGGTCGCCGAGATCAACGTCGCCGAGCGCATCCAGTCGACGTAGGACCCCATCGTCACCCCGGCCACCTCGCGCGGCCACGCCCATGCGGCCGGGAACGGGACGAGTTGCGAGGTGGGCGCAAGCAGCACGTCGAACGCGCCGGCCCCGGTGGAACCTGTCGCACCGCCCCCGACCGCCTCACCGGCTGTGGCGCCGGCGCTTCCGGCCGTTCCGAAGAAGCGCGCGACCTCGCGGTCCAGCCGGCCCCGCGCGATGGCCACGTCCATCAGGTCCGCCGAGGTCAGCGCCAGCCCGCGCTCCACGTTCCAGATGACCTCCTCCTTCACCTGGTCCGGGAACTTCGCCACCACGTCCCGCAGTGCGAGCGCCATGTCGAAGGCCCGGGTCGCGTCGAAGACCGGGTCCGCCTCGCGTAGCCGCGGGCACGCCTCCTCCACGGTCGCGCCGAGCTCGGCGAACATCATGGCCTGTTCCCGCACGACGGCGGCCACCTCGCCTTCCACGGGCACACCCAGCCCGAAGTCGGTGGTCACCGCCACTCGAACCCCGGCCAGCGGCCGGTCCGGTGTCGCCTGACCTCGCGTGCCGCGGCCTCCAGTCCTCCCGTCTCCGAGCCGGCCAGTTCCCGCCCGCCCTGCTCCGACCTGACCCACGGATTCGGTGAGGAGCGCGGCGAAGTCTCCGGCCGGCGCCGGGCACGACGCCGGGTTCCGATCGTCCGGGCCGGCGATGACGGAGAGGGCGAGGATCACGTCCTCCACGGAGCGTGCCATGGCACCCTTCTGGCCGAGCCAGGCGCGAGGGTCCCGAGCGGGGACGCTGGGCACCACACCATGCGAGGCGCGGAAGCCCACGACGTTGTTGAAGGCGGCAGGATTGCGCAGCGAACCGCCCATGTCCGAGCCATCGGCCAGAGGCTGGATGCGCGTGGCCAGGGTGACGGCGGCCCCTCCCGAGGAGCCGCCGGCGCTGCGACTCAGATCGTAGGGATTGAGCGTGGTCCCGAACACCGTGTTGTACGTGTGGGAGCCCGCGGCGAACTCCGGGACGTTGTTCTTGCCGGTGGAGATCACTCCGGCGTGCTGGAACCGCTCGACCACCAGGTCACTCTCCTGGGGCACGAGGTCGGCGAAGATCGGGGAACCGGAGGTGGTGCGGATGCCCGCCGTGGCGTGGGTGTCCTTGTGCGTCATCGGAACCCCGTGCAGTGGCGGCAGATCCTCCGGGGCCGTGGCGGCGGCTCGGTCATCGGCGGCGAGCGCCTGTTCATAGGCGTCCTCCCGGACCTGAGTCACCACCACGTTGACGCGTGGATTGACCTCGTCGATCCGGGCGAAGTGGTCATCCAGCACCTCCCGGGCGGAGACCCGGCGGTGACGCAGGGCGGCGGACAGATCACGGGCAGACAGGCTCAAGGGCTCCATCCCGGAATCCTATCTGCGGTCACCGGCCGTCCAGGGCCTCAGCGAAGGCCAGTTCTGCCGTGTCGGAGAATGGGACGAAGACGACCGAGGTGACCGGCCCGGCGTCGGGGCCGACCTCCGCGGCCATCTCGCGGCAGGTCTGCACGGCGATGCGGGCGGCGTCGTCCATCGGCCAGCCGTAGACGCCGGCGGAGATCGCCGGGAAGGCCACGCTGCGGGCTCCGAGCCGGGCGGCCACGCGCAGGGATTCCCGGTAGCACGAGGCCAGCGTCTCGGAGTGGTCGATCGTCTTCGCGTACACCGGTCCCACCGTGTGGATGACCCAGCGGGCACTCAGCCGCCCCGCCGTGGTCGCGATGGCCTGACCGGCGGGCAAACCGTCCGGCAGCTCCTGCTCGCGAAGCAGCCTGCACTCGGTGAGGATCTCCGGACCGCCGCGGCGGTGGATGGCCCCGTCCACGCCCCCGCCGCCGAGCAGGGTGGAGTTCGCGGCATTGACGATCGCGTCCACGGACTGCCCCGTGATGTCCCCGGGTTCGATGCGCAGTTCCATGCCCCCGATGGTGACACGTCCCGTCGGTGCGCCGCGAGGGGCTCCGGACCCGATGCTCCCCCGCACCCACCCATGACGGATGTCATGGGGCATCGGTGACGCTCGGCAGATCCGTTGCGGAGACCAGATCCTCAGACTGGAGGCATGAACACCACAGCCCCCAGCACCGTCCCGGGACCCGTCCCGCGGCCCACCCAGCGTTCCCCCGCTGGCAGTGCCGAGACCGCCGGGGCCGGCACGGCCCTCCACGCCACCGGCGTCCACCGTCAGTTCGGCAGCGGAACCGGCGCCGTCCGCGCCGTCAACGGTGTGGACCTGCAGATCGATCGCGGCGAGATCGTGGCCCTGCTCGGTCCCAACGGGGCCGGCAAGACCACCTTCCTCGACCTGGTCCTCGGTTTCACCGCTCCGACCTCCGGTGCCCTCACGGTCCTGGGGATGCCCCCGAAGCAGGCGGTGCTCGAGGGCCGGGTCGGCGCCGTGCTCCA
Organism: Citricoccus sp.; assembly: GCF_032154715.1. Classification (GTDB taxonomy): domain Bacteria; phylum Actinomycetota; class Actinomycetes; order Actinomycetales; family Micrococcaceae; genus Citricoccus. The sequence goes on from NZ_JALDXU010000052.1 coordinate 13,862, forward strand.
GACCGGTGGCCTGTTGAGCGACCTGACGGTCCGGGAGACCGTGTCCATGGTGGCCGCCTGCCAGCCTTTCCACATCCCGGTCGGGGCCGCCCTCGAGCGGGCCGGCGCGGCACAGATCGCCGGCCGCAAAGTCCGCAAGTGCTCCGGCGGCGAGCAGCAGCGCCTGCGCTTCGCCCTCGCCCTGCTGACCGAACCCGACCTGCTGCTTCTGGATGAGCCCACCGCCGGCATGGACGTCCGGGCCCGCAAGGAGTTCTGGGAGACCATGCAGACCGAGGCCGAACGCGGCCGCACGGTGGTCTTCGCCACCCACTTCCTCCAAGAGGCCTCGGACTTCGCCGACCGGATCGTGCTGATGCGCGCCGGCCGCAAGGTGGTGGACGGCCCCGTGGACGAGGTGCTCGACACGGGCCACCGCACGGTCTCCTGCGTGTGGGACGGCCCCGGCACCCCCGAGGAGGCCGCCGTGAAGCTGGGACTTCCCGACGCCGTCGCGCACCAGAACGGCCGGGTGCGGTTCACCGCAGAGGACACGGACCGGCTCGCCGGCTTCCTGCTCTCCACGGGGCTGGCCCACGACCTCACCATCGCGGCCGCCTCACTGGACGAGGTCTTCCTCGACCTCACCTCCGACGACGCCACGGAAGGAAACTGACATGAGCACCACCGTCTCCCCCCGGATTCACCAGAGCCAGCACGGCCGGAGGAGGTCCCGACTGCGGATCATCACCGCCTTCGCCGGCTGGGAGTTCCTCCGCAACGCCCGGATGGTGGAGTCCACCTTCTTCATCGTGGTCCTGCCCACCGTGCTCTACCTCATGTTCGGCGCCCTGTCCGCCTTCGGAGAGGACCCGGTCGGCAACGGCACCATCGCCACCTACAACATGACGGCCATGACGGTCTACGGCGCCACGATGGCGACGAGCGCGATCGCCGGATCAGCCGCCCTGGAACGCCAGCAGGGGTGGGGCCGGCAGCTGGGCCTGACCGGGCTGACCAGCACCGGCTACATGCTCGGCAAGGTCCTGGTGGCCCTGGGCATCGCCCTGATGCCCATCGTGGTGGTCTTCACCGTCGGCTCCCTGACGGGTGCGGCCTTCGACGAGGCGTGGATGTGGCCGGCCTCCGGTGCCCTGGGCCTGCTCGGGGCCATCCCGTTCGCGCTCTACGGGCTCGCGGCGGCCCTGCTGTTCCGCTCGGAGGCGGCCGTCTCGGCGGCGTCCGGCATTCTCGTGGTGCTCGCGTTCTTCGGCAACCTGTTCATGCCGCTGTCCGGCACCCTGCTGGAGATCGCCCGCTTCACACCCGTCTACGGCATCGCCGCCCTGGCGCGGTGGCCCCAGCTGGAAGGATCGGTCGTCAGCATGGAAGACGGCGGCGCCCCGATCAGCGACCCGTTGTGGGCCATCGTGCTAAACGTAGTGGCATGGACCGTCCTTTTCGCCGCGATCTGCCTGGTCGCCTCCCGCCGTTCCACCCGGCGGAGTTGACCTGATGCCCCGCGGGGCTCAGGACGTTCCCGAGGAGCCCGCCGGCCGGATCGCCGTCCAGCCAGTGGGCCCTTTCGGAGCCGGCGAATGGCCTGAGGTCCCTTTGAAGGCCGATGAACGGGCTCCCGTCCTTATCACGGCCGGGGTCTGGCTGGTCTTCCTGGTGGTGCCGCTGGTGGCCATGGTCACCGGAGACGCGCCGCTCGGGACGAAAGTGCTCGGCTGCGCCGGCCTGGCGGCCTTCGTCGCCGTCTACATGGGGCATTTCATCTGGCCCTGGCCATGGCGCACCCTGCCGCACTGGGTGAACACCGCTGCAGTCACCGCCGTGCTGCTCCTCTGCGTCCTCGCCACGATCCCGGCGGGTGGGCTCAACTCCTTCAATTTCCTGCCGTTCACGCTGGCCATCTGGATCTTCCCGCACCGGCTCCGGGTCGGTCTCCCGGTCTCCGTGGCCCTGTCGGTGGCCTGGGTCGTGGTGGCCCTCAGTGTGGACGCCGGGGGCAGCCGCTTCTGGTTGGTCGTCCCGACTGTCATGGCCCTGGTGATCATGCTCGCGCTGCGCCTGGCCATGGAACGCGAGGAAAGCTCCCGTGTCCTCGGGGAGGAGCTGGCCCTCTCCCGCCAGCGCGAACGGGTCGGCCGGGACGTGCACGATGTCCTGGGGCACTCCCTCACCGTCATCACCCTGAAGACGGAACTGGCCCGCCGGCTGGTGGACGTCGATCCGGAGCAGGCGAAGGCCGAGCTCGACGAGGTCCTCGAATTGTCCCGGCAATCCCTGGCCGAGGTCCGCACCACCGTCGGTGGCCTGCACGTCCCCGATCTGGGCGCCCAGCTCGCCTCCGCCCGTACCGCCCTGCAGGCCGCCGGCATCGCGTTCGACCTGCCGGAGGCCTCCTCCGTCGCCGGCTTCCGTCCCGAACGGCGCGAGCTCTTCGCGTGGTGCCTCCGGGAAGCCATCACCAACGTCATCCGCCACTCCGGAGCCGCACACTGCACCGTCACCATCACCGCGGACCGGCTCACCGTGGCCGACGACGGCACGGGGCTGAGCGAGTCGGCCTCGCCCGGCAACGGCCTCAGCGGCATGCGTCATCGGGTCACGACGGCCGGCGGAACCCTGTCCCTGGGCCGGATGGTGCAGGATGAGATTCGGCCGGGGACGACCCTGGAGGTGCAATGGTGAGAATCGACGACGGGACCGAACGTCCCGACCAGGCCGCGGCCGGCGTCGGGCGCATCCGCTTGTTGCTGGCCGACGACCAGGCGTTGGTCCGCGGGGCCCTGGCCGCGCTGCTGGCCATGGAGCCCGACCTCGAGGTGGTGGCGCAGGTGGGCGACGGCACCACCGTGGCGGCCACCGTGGCGGCGCTGCGCGTGGATGTGGCCCTGTTGGACATCGACATGCCGGGGCTGGACGGGATCGAGGCTGCCCGGGCCATCGCCGCCGGCGGGACGGGATGCCGCTCGCTGATCGTCACCACGTTCGGACGGCCGGGCTACCTGCGGCGCGCCATGGAGGCTGGGGCCAGTGGTTTCGTGGTGAAGGACACCCCGGCCGAACAGCTGGCCCAGGCGGTGCGCTCTGTGCACGCCGGACGGCGGGCCGTGGACCCGTCACTGGCGGAGGAGACGCTGGTCTCCGGATCGAATCCGCTGACCGAACGCGAACGGGACGTGCTGCGCGCCGCGCTGAACGGTGCCAGCGTGCGGCAGATCGCCGCCACCCTGTTCCTCTCCCCCGGCACCGTGCGCAACCATCTGTCCTCGGCCATCGGCAAGACCCACACCACCAACCGGACCGAGGCAGGCGTCGCGGCACGGGACAACGGCTGGCTGTAGACCGGCTGGCTGGAGGACGGCTGCCTGTTGATGGCGGCCGAGGGTCAGAACACCAGGCCGAACGCCCACACGCCGAGGGTCATGGTGACCAGGGTGATCAGAACGATGCCGATCAGGTTCAGGTACACCCCGCCCTTGACCATCTGACCGATGGTCACGTATCCGGAGCCGAAGGCGATGGCGTTCGGGGGCGTGGCCACCGGAAGCATGAAGGCACAGGTGGCGGCCAGGGCCACCGGGATGCACAGCAGCAGCGGGTCGACGCCGACACCCATGGCCACTCCGCCGGCCACGGGCAGGAAGGTCGCCGCCGTGGCGGTGTTCGAGGTCAGCTCCGTCAGGAAGAGGATCGCCGTGGCCATGATGGCCACGAGCAGCCAGACGGGAATGCCGGAGAGTCCGGCGACCTGCTCACCGATCCAGTCCGCGAGCCCCGATCCGCTGAACTGGGCGGACAGCGCCAGCCCGCCGCCGAACAGCAGCAGCACGCCCCACGGCAGCTTGACCGCGGACTCCCAGTCCAGGAGTCGGACACCCCGGGCGGCGCCGGCCGGCAGCAGGAACAGCAGCACTCCGGCGACCATCGCGATGCCCGCATCGCTGATGAGGTCCTCGAACAGCAGCGGAATGGTGATCCAGGAGGCGGCGGCCAGGACGAAGATCGCCAGGACCCGGATCTCGCCGGAGGACATCCGGCCCAGCTTGGACAGTTCGTTGGTGATGAGCTCGCGGCCTCCCGGAATCTCCTTGATCTCGGCCTTGAACAGCACGCGCGTCAGCAGGAACCACACGATGACCATCATCACGATGGACAGCGGCACGCCGACGAGCATCCACTGCCCAAAGCCGATGGTCACCCCGTGGGACTCGGCCATGTAGCCGGCGAGCAGGGCATTCGGCGGCGTACCGATCAGGGTGCCGAGGGAGCCCACGGAGGCGGCATAGGCGATGCCGAGCATCAGGGCCGTGCCGAAGTTGGACTTGATGACGGCGTCCTTGACCTCTCCGGAGGTCGGATCGGAGGACTCCTCCACGGTGTTGGACTTGTCCGCGGCCACCACCAGGGTCAGCACGGAGACGCCGATCGGGATCATCATCACCGCGGTGGCGGTGTTGGACACCCACATCGAGAGGAAGCCCGTGGCGATCATGAAGCCGCCCACCACGCCGCCGGGCCTGGTGCCCATGGCCCGCACCGTCACCAGGGCGATCCGCCGGTGCAGGTCCCAGCGCTGCATGGCCAGCGCGATCATGAAGCCGCCCATGAACAGGAAGATGATGTTGTTCCCGTAGGAGGCCCCCACATCGTCCACGCCGATGTCCTCCCCGAACACCGGGAACAGGATGAGCGGCAGCAGGGCGGTCGCCGGGATCGGGATGGCCTCGGTCATCCACCACACCGCCATCAGCACCGCGACGGCGGCCGTCAGCCGCGCGTTGTGCTCCACGTCCGCGGGCATCGCCAGGAACACGACGGCGGCCAGCACCAGTCCCGCACCGAAGCCGACCCACCGCCGCAGGTTCAGGTTCCGCTCGTCCGCCGGAGCCTTCTCCCCGGGCGACCTGTGATCGGCGGGATCGGTGTGCTGGGCGGAGGGTCCCCGGCCGGCCGGTTCTGTCGATGCCGCCGGTTCTCTCGGTTCTCTCGGGGCCGGGTCTGTGGTCCCCGAGCGTGCCGGTCCCGTGGTGTCGGACATGGTGGACCGTCCTTTCATGGCCTGGTCAGACTGTCGGTGATCAGCACCACAGTACGGGCGGCCTCATCGGGAAATCGATGGTTGACCTGCGCCGCAACCGTGTCCTTCTCGGACTCTTCTGGTGCTCTCCTGGTGCTCACCTGGTGCTCTTCGCAGGCAATCCTTCCGTCCGGGCGATCACCGCCTCCGTTCCGGCTCCGCGGCGGTGCGCCCCTAACGTGTCCGTGGCCTTTGGCAGTCTGGGGGCATGGAGACTTCAGCAGTGGTGTTGGTGGCCGTGGTGTGCGTGGTGGCGGGCCTGGTCGTGGGTGCGGTGGCCGGCGGGTGGCTGGTCTGGACGCGGCTGCGCGGGACGTGGGAGGAGTCCGCGCGGGGGGCCAGGGACGAGGCCCAGGCGGCACGGGCCGAGCTGTCCGAGGTCCAGGCCGCGCTGGCGGCGGCCGAGGCGGAGAGCCGGGTCCTGGCCGCCGAACGGGCGGCGGACCGGGACCGTTCGGCCGCCGAGGCCACGGTGCTGACCGCACTCGCCCCCGTGGGCCAGCGGCTGGAGACCCTGCAACGGCAGGTCGGCATGCTGGAGCGGGACCGTGTGGAGCAGTACGGGCAGCTCTCCGAGCAGCTCAAGACCGCAGCCGCTACGGACTCGGCCCTGCTGGTCAACACGAGGACCTTGGTCGCCACCCTGAAGTCGACCTCCGCGCGGGGGCACTGGGGTGAGGTGCAGTTGCGCCGGGTGGTGGAGGCCGCCGGGATGCTGCCCCACACCGACTTCTCCGAACAGGAGGTGCTGCGCGGGGACGAGGACCAGGTCCTCCGGCCCGACCTCGTGGTGCGGCTCCCCGGCGGGAAATCGCTCGCCGTGGACGCGAAGGCTCCACTGGCAGCCGTCCTCGAGGCCGAGGAATTGGCCGGCGACTCGACCACCGAAGCTGCCAGCCGGCGCCAGGAGCTGTGCCGGGCCCACGCCAAGGCCGTCCGCGCCCACGTGGACGCGCTCTCCGCCAAGGGGTACTGGCAGGGATTGGAGGACTCGCCGGAACTGGTGGTCTGCTTCCTGCCCGCCGAGTCCTTCCTGGCCGCGGCGCTCGAGGCCGATCCCGGCCTGCTGGACCACGCCTTCTCGAAGAACGTGGCCCTGGTGGCACCGGTTTCCCTGTTGACCGCCCTGAAGTCGGTCGCCTACTCCTGGCGCCAGGAGACGTTGACCGAGAACGCCCGGGAACTCTTCGCGGTCTCCCGGCAGCTCTACCAGCGCCTCGGAACCCTCGGGGGGCATGTCACCAAACTGGGAAGCTCGCTGAAGTCGGCGGTGGAGAAGTACAACGCCCTGGTCGGCACGCTCGAGACCCGCGTACTGCCCTCGGCCCGGCGCATCGGCGAGCTGAACCCGTCCAGCGTGGAGGTCATGCCCTCCGCCCCTCCCCTGGAGTCCACACCCCGGGTCCTGTCCGCGGCGGAACTGCTGGAGGAACCGGGCCTGCCGGCGGATCTGCCCGTGGATCTCCGGCGGCAGGCATGACGGAGGTCACACCGGGAAGTCGGCGCCCGTCGGAATAGGGCAGAGCCCCTCCCTGTTGTCCATGGGTGGCTAGTTGAAATTTCAACGTCTTCTCGTCCACGCCCTGATCCTGTCTGAAAGGACACCCATGCGCATCGGCTACATCGTCGGCTCCCTCGCCCAGAATTCCATCAACCGTCGCCTGGCCAAGGCCCTCTCGGCGCTGGCCCCCGAGGGCGTGGAGTTCTTCGAGGTCTCCATCAGCGAGTTGCCCCTGTACAACTCGGACTTCGACGCCGACTACCCGGCCGCGGCCCTGGACTTCAAGGAGTCCGTCTCCACGGCCGATGGCATCCTGTTCCTCACCCCGGAGTACTCGCGCTCCGTCTCCGCCGCCCTGAAGAACGCCATCGAGTGGGGCGCCCGCCCCTGGGGCCAGGCCGTCTGGGGCGGCGTCCCCGCCGCCGTCATCGGCACCTCTCCGGGCAGCACCGGGACCGCCATGGCCCAGCAGCACCTGCGCAGCATCCTGTCCCACCTGGACATGAAGACCATGGGCCAGCCGGAGACCTTCATCCAGTCCCGCGAGGGCGCCCTCGCCGAGACCGGCGAGGTCCAGGACGCCACGCTCCTGCCGGTACTGCAGGGCTTCGTGGACGCCCTCGTCGCGCACGTGGAGGCCAACGCCCGCGTCACCGTCTGACCCGGCCCCCTCCCCGAGGCATCGCGCGCAGCGTCTCACGCTGCACCTGACGCCCCGCCCGCGAGCCCCTCGACCCGAGCGCCAGGGTCGAGGGGCTCGTTCGCTGTCGCGGCGTCGAACCTCCCGCTCACCACGGCCGATGCCGGGATCGCACCGGCCATGCCGTAGACTGTCCGGTAGCCAGCCGGTCAGGACCCTTCCTTGCCGGTGCCGGCCAGCACCGCGTTGAGTGGCTCTTGTGATGCCGCAGCCGCCAGTGCCAGGGCCGGGTCTTTCTTCCACCCGGACGGATTCCTTTTTCGTGACTTCTCTTCAGCCTGCCGCCGTTTCCGGCGGTTCTTCCACCCTGCCCACGTCATCCGACTCGGAATTCGCCGAGCTCGGGGTGCCCGCCGGCCTGGCCGCCGCGCTGGCTCCGCAGGGCATCGTCTCCCCCACGCCGATCCAGAAGGCCACCCTTCCGGACTCGCTCACCGGCCGTGACGTGCTCGGCCGCGGCCGGACCGGTTCCGGCAAGTCCTACGCCTTCCTGCTGCCGCTGGCCTCCCGCCTGACCGATGGCCGCCACGCTGCCGCCCGTCGGCCGCGGTCACTCGTGCTGGCCCCCACCCGCGAGTTGGCCCTCCAGCTCGAGGAGTCCTTCAAGCCGCTCTCCGCGGCCAGCGGCCTGTCCTCGCTGACGATCTTCGGCGGCGTCGGGCAGAACCCGCAGGTCAAGGCGCTGGCGCGCGGTGTGGACGTCCTCGTGGCCTGCCCTGGCCGCCTGCTGGATCTCATGGGCCAGGGCCACGTGGACCTGTCCGGCGTGGAGATCCTCATCATCGACGAGGCCGACCACATGGCGGACATGGGCTTCCTGCCGATGGTCCGCCGCATCCTGGACAAGGTGCCCACCCCGGCTCAGAAGATGCTCTTCTCCGCCACCCTGGACGAGGGCGTCGGCGTGCTCGTCAAGAAGTACCTCAAGAACCCGGTGGTGCACGAGGCCGACTCGGCCGTCTCCCCGGTGGCGAAGATGGACCACCACGTGGTGTCCGTGGACGGGGACGACAAGCTGTCCGCCCTGGCCCACCTGTGCGCCGCACCGGGCCGGACGATCGTGTTCACCCGCACCAAGTACGGTGCCAAGAAGGCCGCCAAGCAGTTGCGCCAGCGCGGGGTCTCGGCCCTGGAACTGCACGGCAACCTGTCCCAGAACGCCCGCACCCGGAACCTGGATGCCTTCCACAACGGCATCGCCGGCACCCTGGTCGCCACGGACATCGCCGCCCGCGGCATCCACGTGGACGACGTCTCCCTGGTGATCCACTCCGATCCGCCCACCGAGCACAAGGCGTACCTGCACCGCTCCGGCCGCACCGCCCGCGCGGGCCAGGCCGGCACCGTGGTGACCCTGGCCGGTCGCGATCAGCGCAATGAGGTCCGCACCCTGATGCGCGCCGCGAAGATCACCCCGACGGTCCACGCCGACGGCGCCGACGACTCCCTGCTGGAGACGCTGGCTCCCGGTGAGCGCTCGTTCCTGGAGGCCGCTGAACTCGAGAAGCTCCTCGCCGTCTCCACGCCCAGCACCCAGCAGCCCGGCCAGAACGGCGGCGGTGGTGGCCGCAGCAGCGGCGGTGGCCGTTCCGGCGGTCGCAATGGTTCTCGCGGAGGCCGCAACGGTGGCCGCGCCGGCGGCCAGGACGGTCAGCGCGGGGGTCAGCACGACGCCGGCCGGTCCCGCGGCGCCGCCGCGTCCGGTGAGCGTTCGGAACGCTCCCGCAACGAGCGCCCCTCCCAGGATCGCAACGGCGGCGGCCAGGGCGGTCGCGGAAGCGGCCGGCCGGGCAACCCCCGCGCGGGCTCC
>NZ_JALDXU010000053.1:0-22681 GCF_032154715.1 Citricoccus sp.
CCCCGTCGGTACGTCTGGGGTCAGGGGATCAGCGGGCCACGGCATAGGGAGGACGCCGCAGGTCCTCGGCCAGGGCCTCGGACGGATCGGTCCCGAGGTCCACGATCCGGTTGTCCGTGTCCACATGGACGACGGCCGGCACGAAGGAGCGCGCCTCGGCGGATTCCATCTGCGCGTAGGTGATGAGGATGACGGTGTCCCCCACGTCCACCAGGTGCGCCGCGGCGCCGTTGATGCCGAGGACGCCGGAACCGCGTTCACCGGCGATCGTGTAGGTCTCCAGCCGTGCCCCGTTGGTCACGTCCACGATGGCCACGAGTTCGCCGGGGAGGATGTCCGCGGCATCGAGCAGGTCCTGGTCCACGGTCACGGACCCGACGTAGTGCAGGTCAGCGTGGGTCACGGTCGCCCGGTGGATCTTGGACTTGAACATGGTGCGCGTCATGGCCATATGGCGTGCATCCCTTCAGATGGCTGGACTTGCCGGAGTGTCTACTTCAACGGTCAGGGGGCTTCCCGTATTCCGGAAGCAACCCTCGATACTAACGCGTTCGACACACTTCCGGCCAGATGTGCCGGTTTCCCCACGACCCCTCGGGCGCCGCGGCAGGCCGCCGGTACCGTGTGACCATGGCCGACTCCAGATCCACGCCCTCCTTCACCTCGCCGTCCACCCCGACCACCGGGAAACTGCTTGACCAGTCCGCACGAACCTGGCTGGTGACTGGCGCGACGAACGGGATCGGCCTGGAGGTGGCTCGCGAGGCCGCCCGTGCGGGGGCGCGGCTGGTGCTTCCGGTCCGGGACGCAGAGCGAGGACAGGCCGCGGCTGAGGACCTGCGCCACTTCGGCGCGGAGGTCAGGGTCGGCCAGCTGGACCTGGCCGATCTGGCCTCTGTCAGGGCCTTCGCCGCCGGGCTGGACGAGCCCGTCGATGTCCTGGTCAACAACGCCGGTGCGGTCACCCCGCGTCGCCGCGAGACCACCGACGGATTCGAGATGATCCTGGGCACCAACTTCCTGGGGCCCTTCACCTTGACCAACCTGATCGCCGGGCACCTCCGTGGTCGGGTGGTCATCGTCGGCTCCGGGGCACACCAGGGCGGGCAGGTCGATGCCGCGGACCCGCACTTCCGGCACCGCCGCTGGAGCATCGCGGCGGCCTACGCCCAGTCCAAGCTGTGCGACATGCTCTGGGCTCGCGCACTGCAGTGCCGCTTGACTGCCCAACCGGCCACCGTGGACGTCCAGCTCGCCCACCCGGGCTGGGCCGTGACCAACATCCAGAATGCCACCGGCGTGCCCGTCCTGGACCGCGCCGTCACGGGCGTCTGCCGACTCATCGGCCAGTCGGCAGCGGACGGAGCACTGCCGATCCTCGAGGCAGCCGTGACCGGCTTGCCGCCGCTGACCTACCTCGGGCCGGACGGCTTCCGCCAGTGGCGTGGCCAGCCCGAACCGCAGCAGACCTCAGCGCTGGCCCGCGACGACGCCGCCGCAGAGGCGATCTGGGACCTAGGCGTACGGGAAACCGGTACCGACTTCTCTGCGGCAGCCGTCTGATGGAACCGACTGCTGACGCTCCCTCGCTGACCTGGGAACAGGCCGGGGTGAGCACATCCGCCACGTGGTGGTCTGCCAACGGCCGGCCGGCCCCCCAGAAGCTGGTCGTCGTCGATGACCGGCTCACCACCGTCCAAGCCGTGAAGTACGCGGCCCAGGGCTCCGCCATGCTGTGGCTGGGCGACTTCCACAACGCGAAACAGATCCTCAGCGCGATCGATCGACGCCTGGCCAAGGGCAAAGGCGGGGCGGCCGCACGGCCCGTCGTCGGCGATGCGCAGGCCTTCTATCGCCTGCGCCAAGCCCGCGCCCAACGCTCGCGGATGATGTCCCTGATCCTGGTGCCCCTCGCGTTCGACGCACCGGGCGGGGCGGCCACGGTGCCCCTGCCCCGCGCCCCTCAGGTCGGTCCCGCGGTCGAATACGCCTATGCGCAGCAACCCGGCTTCGGCGAGGGCAACGCTGTGGTGAGCCTGCAGGAGCTGTCCGGCGTGCAGAGCGCCTACCAGTGGTACCTGACCGGCATCGAGATCCCCGCCCTGAAAGGCAGGATCCATCCTCATTACGGCACGTTCCTGCCCACCCGCCACGAGTACCTCGACCTGGTGGCCCAGGCACCGCTGGTCAACCGGGAACTGGCGTTCGATGTCGGCACCGGCACGGGAGTGCTGGCCGCCGTGCTCGTGCACCGTGGCGTGCGGAAGGTGGTGGGGACGGACCTCCAGCAGCGCGCGGTGGACTGCGCCAACGAGACCTTCGCCCGGCTCGGCGTCCAGGACGCGGCCGAGGCCCAGCTGACCAGCATGTTCCCCGCCGGACGGGCCCCACTCATCGTCTGCAATCCCCCGTGGTTGCCGGGCAGCGCGGCCACCACCCTCGACGCGGCCGTGTACGACCCCGGCAGCACCATGCTGCTGCAGTTTCTGAAGGGACTGCCGGATCATCTGACCGACGACGGCGAGGGCTGGTTGATCCTCTCGGACCTGGCCGAGCTGCTCGGACTGCGCAGTCGACAACTGCTGATGGACGCTATCGACCAGGCGGGGCTCGAGGTGATCGACCGGCTCGACACGACACCCCGCCATCAGCGGGCCTCCGATCGCTCGGATCCCCTCCACGCCGCCCGCTCGCGGGAAGTCACCTCGCTGTGGAGGCTAAGGGCGCAACGGCCGATTGACGCCTCTGAGGGGTGAGCCGTCGGCCTGCTGACTGATCACCGCCGCGGGGTCGAAATCTCCGGAACAGGCCCATCCGGAAGGCCCCGGTCAGCCAGACTGGCCTCGGGTACGGCGACGAGCTCCGGATCTACGACGGGGGCAAGATGACCCTCGATGGGACAGGCCTGCAGATGATCTTCCGGATCCTGAACGATGGCGGCTTCATCACCAACCCGTCGGCGAACCGGCCCGGCCTCCCGGCTGATCCAGTGTTCTGTGCCAACGAGAATGTGATCACCGTGGCGGGTCTCCGTCGTGATGATTTCCCGTCGGCGGCCGGAATCTCGGCAGGCCTTGACGCGAGGGCCGGGTCCATGTCGCTTTGGCAATGGGACCGTCCCGAGCACGCGGAATTCCCCCCTGGACCACCCTGCAAGGCAGTGCCGCGCTGTCCGGTACGCACCCACGGAGTCTGCACACCCGTGATTTAGTTCCGGAGCCGGGTGGAGCTCGGCGCGGACGACACGGCCAGCATAGTCTTACCCAAGCACTTGACGGCCACCGTGGAGCCGGGCACCGACCTCGCCGTCATATTCAGCCCTGCGGCCCCGACGCGGCCTGGTGCGCCTTACGCACCGAAACCCCGACCTTCGTGCACGAAGTCGCCGGTTCCGTGGTCGCCTGGCATAACCTGCCCGAGGGCGAGGGGTCAGTTTTCAGCGGTCGCTGACAGACTGATGCCGACTATCCTTGCCGCGTGTCAGGAGGTCCGTGCGGAATCAATCAGCTCTGCACTGTTGCGACGACTCAGGCGGCTCTCCGTGATGACAAAAATCACGAGCAGCACCGCCCCGACGAGAATCATGACGATGTTACCGAGTTGTGCGAATGAGGCGAGAGAGCCCGACGCTGGGTAAGCGCCCTGCATGAAGATACTGGGATCGGTGCTCGCGTGCAGCAGGATGGGCGCGACGATCGTGCGGGTAACGCGGAGCGCAAGGTACATGCAGAAACCGAAGAAGAACGTGTAGAACATCTGAAGCACCGTGGATATCAATGGTTGACCGGTGAAGAAGTTGAACGCGTGCAACAGTGCGAACAAGGCCGCCGAGACGAGACCGACCGCGATCTCGGACCGGCCCGAAGAGCGCATGATGCGCACAACATACCCCCGGGTCAATATCTCTTCCGAAAAACCGATAAGGAGGCCCGCAAGGAGCCACGTGGCGACCCAGTTGAACCCGGCCGCTGCGTAGTCGATGCTCGCGAATCGCAGTACGTTGAAGACCAACACGACCGCGACAGCGATCCACATCCAGCCACCCCCGCGGATTCGCTGCCTGGAGAACACGCTTCGTAGCCAGCCAAGGCTTGTCCCGAAGCCGATCAGCAAAAGGCTGCCGATCAGAATTGGGACGACGAAGACCACGGCTACAAAACTCGCTGAGCTCTCATCACCAATGAAAGGCAAGAAGGGCGCCATGAAGAGGGAGGCCGGCTCATAAATTGCGAGGTAACCAACGGTGAGGATCAGCGCTTTCCACCACCGACCGCGCTCCCAAAACTTCGCCCATCCCGAACGATTTGTCTTACTTTCCACTGGCCCCCCTAGTTTTGGTTTTATTCAATCACGACTGGATGTTGGGAATTCCACCTGGATCGGAGGCCTCCGACCGGGCAATCGGCAGCAGATCGGGGCCGTAGGGCAGCGAGGTAGCGTCCACTCTGAAGAGGCAATTTCAGTATCGACGAGCTCAACGACCAGCCCGCCCAGAAGGCCCGCGACTGTCTTGGCCGGATCGCCAGTAAGTACCCCGAACTGGTGGCCGGCCGACTGTATCTATACGACCAGCCCCGGCCGCGGCCAACGCCCGTCCCGGACCGTGACCGTCGGTGGAAGGCCGCGCATGCCCGCGTCCTGGCCTTCAGCGAGGGGAACGGCCGACGCCCATACCGGAACTCCTACGACAACCCCGAGGGCCTCCCGCCCCAAGGCCGAGGACGCAGCGATCCGACCACACGCTCGGGCGGCTGGTCGTGCATCGGGTCCGGTGGCTTGATGAGACCATTCCTGGTTGGCAGGGCTGAAGAAATGTGGCGGTTCTGGGGCGGTTGAACTGCCACAGGGCACCTGAATGCATCACAACTTCTCGGTCTCGTGTTCGCGCTCCGACGAAGGTCAGAGGCCTCCGGTGTCCCTGCGGATACCAAAGATGCAAGGGGTACAGACAGGGTGGGCCCAGAGGGACTCGAACCCCCGACCCCTTCGGTGTAAACGAAGTGCTCTAACCAACTGAGCTATAGGCCCCAACCTCCGGTGCGGGCAGGCCGCCACCGGACCGCTTCATGCTACCTCAGCGGCTCGCACCGGGACGTCAACTCCAACTGGTGGACGGCTCCCCCGGAACGGCGTCCAGGTGGTCCTGTAGCCTGCGCTCGTCCCCGACGGTGGCCCGGATGCGGGCCAGAACTCTACCTGCGGCGTCCATCAGGACGCTGCTGCGCCGGGCCCGGCCCGTGGAATCGTTGAACTCGCCGACGGCGCGGGCTGCGGCCCCGTGGGGCCAGAAATCGGACAACAGCGGAGTGCGGATGCCGGTCTCGTCCGTCACCTTGCGCAGCACGGCGGCTGAATCGCAGGACACCACCCGCAACCCGATGCCGGCCGGTGCCAGCCGCTCGGCGAGCTCGTCGACCCAGCCGAGCTCGGCGGTGCACACCGGGGTGAAGGCCCCCGGCAGGAAGAACAGCCAACAGCGGATGGGCGCGACGCCGTCGTCGCGCAGGGTTCCCCGGCCCGCGCCGAGCGCGTCCGGAGACGGTGGCGCCACGGGGGGCCACGGCCAGAGTTGGCCGTGCTGGTCCCGCAGTGCCGGCGGCTCCGCTGGGGCTGCCGGAACCTGAGGCAACCCCGCCGGACCGGTCACAGGTTGCGCTTGGCCACCAGTCGGGTGGCGGACCAGTCCGCCGAGACCCCGGCGGTGGTGGTGACGTGCAGACCGGCCGTCGGTGCGGCCTCGGCGATGTCCGCCGGTGGCACGTGGCCATCACGTCCGTTACGCGGGGTGAGCAACCACAGCGCCCCACCGGTGTCCAACGTGGTCTGCGAGTCCATGAGGGCATCGGCCAGGTCATCGACGTCTCCGTCCGCCTCCCGCCACCACAACAGGACGGCGTCGACCGGCTCCTGGTCCTCCTCGGTCAACAGCTCGCTACCGAGCTCGTCCTCGAGTGTGTTCCTGAAATCGAAGTCGATGTCCTCGTCAAAACCGAGTTCCTGGACCAGTTTGCCTTGGGAAAGGCCCATCTTCGCGGCCGGTCCATCACTGGTCTCCGCAGTACGCCCTACGGCGGGGGCGGAGTCTGGCTGGTTCACATCTCTCCTTGACTGTTGCGTGGTACCCATGTGGGCATCATCTCACCAGATTACGTCCTCGCGGGCACCAGGGGCCATGCGGGGTACGCAAGCCTGCGTCCGGGGCCCGTCAGGTTATACAGTCTTGGGTGGAACCAGAGGACCCGCCCCTGACCATCCAGCCGGACGATCCCGGTGTGGACCGCGGGCCCACCAGACCAGCGGAGACCCTCCGCCGACAGAGAGGTTGCCGTGAGCGCAGCTGAAGAGAGCTCCCACATCCTGAGCGGACTGACCAACCAGATGTCAGACAAGGATCCCCAGGAGACGGCAGAGTGGATCGAGTCCTTCGACGGACTCGTGGAAGAGCGGGGCACGGAGCGCGCGGAGTACATCATGCGCCAACTCCTGCAGCGGGCCGGCACCAAGTCGGTCGGCGTACCGATGGTCACGACCACGGACTACGTCAACACGATCCCCGTGGACCAGGAGCCCGAGTACCCCGGAGACGAGGAGCTCGAGCGCCGCTACCGCAACTACCTGCGGTGGAATGCCGCCATGATCGTCCAACGCGCCCAGCGCGAGGGGGTCGGGGTCGGCGGCCACATCTCCTCCTACGCCGGGCTGGCCACCATCTACGAGGTGGGCCTGAACCACTTCTTCCGCGGTCAGGACCACCCGGGCGGTGGCGACCAGGTCTTCTTCCAGGGCCACTCCTCGCCCGGCAACTACGCCCGGGCCTTCCTCGAGGGACGTCTCTCCGAGGAGGAGCTGGACGGTTTCCGCCAGG
The DNA here is from genome assembly GCF_032154715.1 of Citricoccus sp. Lineage (GTDB taxonomy): Bacteria > Actinomycetota > Actinomycetes > Actinomycetales > Micrococcaceae > Citricoccus. Next base: position 6,866 of record NZ_JALDXU010000053.1, read on the forward strand.
AGAAGTCCAAGGCGCCCCAGGCCCTGCCGTCCTACCCGCACCCGCGCATGCTGAAGGACTTCTGGCAGTTCCCCACCGTGTCCATGGGCCTCGGTCCGATCAACGCGATCCACCAGGCGCAGTTCAACCGCTACCTGCACAACCGCGGGATCAAGGACACCTCCGACCAGCAGGTCTGGGCCTTCCTCGGCGACGGGGAGATGGACGAGCCGGAATCACGCGGAGCCTTGCACATCGCCGCCAATGACAAGCTCGACAACCTGAACTTCGTGGTCAACTGCAACCTGCAGCGCCTCGACGGGCCGGTGCGCGGCAACGGCAAGATCGTCCAGGAGCTGGAGGCCTACTTCCGCGGCGCCGGCTGGAACGTCATCAAGGTCCTCTGGGGCCGCGAATGGGACCAGCTGCTGGACCAGGACGACGAGGGCGAGCTCGTCCGCATCATGAACGAGACGCTCGACGGCGACTACCAGACCTACAAGGCGGAGTCCGGCGGATTCGTCCGTGACCACTTCTTCGGCCGCTCCTCGGTGACCAAGGACATGGTCGCCGACATGACGGACGACGAGATCTGGGGACTCAAGCGCGGCGGCCACGACTACAACAAGGTCTATGCCGCCTACCAGGCAGCCATGGACTACAAGGGCAAGCCGACCGTCATCCTGGCGCAGACCATCAAGGGCTACGGGCTGGGTCCGCACTTCGAGGGCAAGAACTCGACGCACCAGATGAAGAAGCTCACGGTCGAGGACGTCAAGCTGTTCCGCGACCGCCACCGCATCCCGATCACGGACGAGCAGATCGAAGCCGACCCGTACAACGTGCCGTATTACCACCCGGGCCCGGACGCGCCGGAGATCAAGTACATGATGGAGCGTCGCCAGAAGCTGGGCGGGTTCCTGCCCGAACGCCGCACGGACTATGACAAGATCCCGATGCCGCCGGAGGCGACCTACAAGCACGCCCGCAAGGGCACCGGCAAGCAACAGGCCGCCACCACCATGGCCTTCGTGCGCCTGCTCAAGGACCTGATGCGGGACAAGAACATCGGCAACCGCATCGTGCCGATCATCCCGGACGAGGCCCGCACCTTCGGCATGGACTCCTTCTTCCCCACGGCGAAGATCTACAACCCCAAGGGTCAGAACTATCTGTCCGTGGACCGGGACCTGATGCTGTCCTACAAGGAGTCCACGTCCGGCCAGCTGTACCACGTGGGCATCAACGAGGCCGGCGCCACCTCGGCGATGACCGCCGTGGGAACGTCCTACTCCACGCACGGTGAGCTCATGATCCCCGTGTACATCTTCTACTCGATGTTCGGCTTCCAGCGTACCGGCGACGCCTTCTGGGCCGCCGGTGACCAGTTGGCCCGCGGCTTCGTCATCGGCGCCACCGCCGGACGCACCACCCTGGCCGGCGAGGGCACCCAGCACATGGACGGCCACTCGCCGATCCTGGCCGGCACCAACCCGGCGGTGAAGCACTACGATCCGGCGTTCTCCTTCGAGATCGCGCACATCGTCCGCCAGGGCCTGGAGGACATGTACGGGGAGCACGACCGCGGAGACGAGGTCCGCAACGTCATGTACTACCTCACCGTGTACAACGAGCCGATCATCCACCCGAACGAGCCGGAGGACCTGGACGTGGAGGGGCTGCTCAAGGGCATCTACCGCTACAGCCAGGCCGGCGCCGACGTCACCGGCCCCAAGGTCCAGCTCATGGGCTCCGGCGTGTCCGTGCCCTGGGTCATCGACGCGGCCAAGATCCTCGCCCAGGACTGGAACGTGGCCGCGGACGTGTGGTCCGTGACCAGCTGGAACGAGCTGCGCCGTGACGCCGTGGCCGCCGAGCGTGAGGCGCTGGAAAGCGCGGAGGGCAAGGCCCGCGTTCCCTACATCACGCAGAAGCTGGCCGAGACGGAAGGCCCCGTGGTGGCCACCACGGACTACGCCACCCTGGTCCCGGACCAGATCCGCCCCTTCGTCCCGAACGACTTCGCCACCCTGGGTGCGGACGAGTTCGGGTTCGCGGACACCCGCGCCGCGGCGCGCCGCTACTTCCTCATCGACACCCACTCGATGGTCGTGAAGGCGCTGCAGATGCTGGAGAAGGACGGCAAGGTCGACGCGGGCACCGCGGCCGAGGCCTACCGCACGTACCGGATCGACGACGTCAACGCCGGCACCACCGGCAATGCCGGTGGCGATTCCTGACCCTCTCCCCCGGAAGTACGGCCCGGGTTCGCCCGGATCACGACGACGGCCGGTGAGGTGCACAGCGCACCTCACCGGCCGTCGTCGTCCTTGTGGGTTTCCCACAACCCACCCGTGTCACGCGCGTCACGACGCCCCTTCCGGGGCCTATGCTCAAGTGCATGTCCGACGCGCGCAGCACCCCACCGCCGCGCAAGGTCTCCGAGGAGTCCCTGCGCCGGCTGCGGGCCCATCTGGGCGCGCTCAACACCGCCACGCTCCAGCGCCTGGACTCCACGCTGCCGTGGTACCGGAAGCTGACGCCGGACGAGCGTTCCTCCCTCGGACTCATCGCCCAGCGTGGGCTCACCGGATTCCTGTCCTGGTTCGAGCGGCCCACCACCTCGATCAGCACCGTCCTCGGTGAGGTCTTCGGCGGCGCCCCGACCGAGCTGACGCGGTCCATCAGCCTGCAGCGCGCCCTCCAGCTGATCCGCACGGTCGTGGACGTGGTGGAGGCCCAGGTGCCGGGGATCGTGCAGGACCGGGACCAGATCCTCGTGCGCGAGGCCGTCCTGAGATACTCGCGGGAGATCGCCTTCGCCCTGGCCGATGTCTACGCCCGTGCCGCGGAGACCCGCGGCGCCTGGGACAGCCGGAACGAGGCGGTCCTGCTGGACGCCGTGCTGCGCGGTGAGGCACCGGACGAGATCCTCTCCCGGGCCACGGCTGCCGGCTGGAACGGAGACAAGGGGATCATGGTGATGGCCGGGCCGACACCCGCCGCGGACCTGCCCACCCGCCTGGCCGGGGCACGGCGCACCGCGGTCCGCGCCGGCCACGACCTGCTGGTGGGCGTCCAGTCCGAACGCATCGTCCTCGTGGTCGGCGGCGTCACGGATCCCAGCCAGGCCGCCCTGGCCCTGACAGCCTGGTTCGGTGACGGTCCGGTGGTCTACGGCCCCCTCTCCGACAGCCTGGTGGATGCCCACCGCAGCGCCCGGGAGGCCCTGGCCGGGCTGGCCGCCGCCGCCGCCTGGCCCCGCGCACCCCGCCCGGCCCATGCCCAGGACCTGCTTCCCGAACGTGCCCTGCACGGCGACCAGGCCGCCATCGACGTGCTGGTCCAGCGCGTCTTCACCCCCCTGCAGGCCGCGGGCAACTCCCTGCTGGAGACGGTGGATGCCTACTGCGAGCTGGGGCATTCCCTCGAGGGCACCGCCCGGGAACTGTTCATCCACGCCAACACCGTCCGCTACCGGCTGCGGCGGGTCAGTGAGATCACCGGCTGGGATCCCCTGTCCCCGCGGGACGCGTACGTCCTGCAGACCGCCCTGGTCGTCGGCCGGCTGCTCCCCGCCCCCGGTACCAACTTGTAGGAACCCTCCAAAACAGGAGGCGCAGCTTGGTGTTCCCACCGCCCCGGAACTGGGTCACGGTTTTGACACAGTTAAGGACATGCTTGCGATCGTGTGCCCCGGACAGGGCTCCCAGACCCCCGGGTTCCTCACACCATGGCTTGAGATGGACGGCATGGCCGGCCTGCTCGCCGAGTGGTCCACCGCCACCGGGGTCGACCTGACCGCCCACGGCACCGTGTCGGACGAGGCCACGATCAAGGACACGGCCGTGGCCCAGCCCCTCATCGTGGCCGCCGGCCTGCTGGCGGCGCGGGCCCTGGACCTGGCCTCCGTCCCCGTGGCCGGGTGGACCGCGGCGGGTCACTCGGTGGGTGAGATCACCGCAGCCGTCCTGGCCGGAGTGCTCCCCGCGGACGAGGCCCTGGAGTTCGTCCGCATCCGCGCCTCCGGCATGGCCGAGGCCGCCGCAGCCGAACCGACCGGGATGTCCGCCGTCCTCGGCGGCGATCCGGACGAGGTCCTGGCCGCCCTCGAGTCCCAGGGGCTCGTCCCCGCCAATGTCAACGGCGGCGGCCAGACCGTCGCCGCCGGCTCGGCTGCCTCGCTGGCCGCCCTGGCCGAGAACCCGCCGGCCAAGGCCCGCGTCATCGCCCTGAAGGTCGCCGGCGCCTTCCACACCCCGTACATGGCCCCGGCCGTTCCGGCCCTGACCACCTACGCGGACGGACTGGACCCCCGGGACCCCGCCGTCCCCCTGCTGTCCAACCGTGACGGGCTCGTGGTGGACACCGGGCGCCGGTTCGTGGACCAGCTCGTGGACCAGGTGACCCGCCCGGTCCGATGGGACCTCTGCATGGACACCCTGAGGGACACCGGCGTGACCGGCATCCTGGAACTGCTGCCGGGGGGCACTCTCACCGGTCTGGCCAAGCGTGCCCTCAAGGGCACTCCCACCCTGGCGGTGAAGTCCCCCGCGGACCTGGACGCCGCCCGTGACTTCATCGCCGAGCACGGCGTGGCCGCCACCGTCACCCCCTCCACCACCGGTACCGCCGGCTGACCTGACCGGACGCCGGGCGCGCGGAGATCCCCTGGTGTCCGAGCCCCACCCACCCAGACTGCAACCCGAGAACCCCGAGGACACCATGACCACCACCCTGAAGCAGTACGAGCCCGCCGCCGGCAGCCGCATCCTCTCCGTGGGCGCCGCGCGCGGCAACCTGGTGGTGACCAATGAGGACATCGCCGGACCGATCGACTCCTCGGACGAGTGGATCCAGAAGCGCACCGGCATCGTCACCCGCCGCCGTGCCGACCGGGACCAGTCCCTGCTCGACCTCACCACCCAGGCGGCCCAGGAGGCCATCGAGAAGGCCGGGCTCACCGGGGCGGACATCGACGCCGTCATCGTCTCGACCGTCACCTCCCCCTACGCGACCCCGTCGGCCGCCGCCGCGCTGGCCCACAACATCGGAGCCACCCCCGCGCCGGCCTTCGACATCTCCGCCGCCTGCGCCGGCTACTGCTACGGCGTGGCCCAGGCCGACGCCCTGGTGCGGTCCGGCATGGCCGAGAATGTGCTCGTGGTCGGTGCCGAGAAGCTCTCGGACTTCATCGACGAGACGGACCGCTCGATCTCCTTCATCCTCGGCGACGGCGCCGGTGCCGTGGTGGTGGGCGCCTCCGAGGACGCCGGGATCTCCCCGAGCGTGTGGGGCTCCGACGGTGAGCGCTGGGAGACCGTCAGCATGACCCGCTCGCTGCTGGATCTGCGTGATGCCGCGGAGACCGCACGGCGCACGGGCGACACCTCCGCCCTGACCGACCCGGAGTCCAAACTCTGGCCGACGCTGCACCAGGACGGGCCGAGCGTGTTCCGCTGGGCCGTGTGGTCCATGGCCAAGGTGGCCCAGGAGGCCCTGGACAAGGCCGGTGTCCGCGCCGAGGACCTGGCGGCCTTCCTGCCGCACCAGGCCAATGAGCGGATCATCGACGAGCTGGCCAAGCAGCTGAAGATGCCGGACACGGTGACGATCGGCCGGGACATCAAAGAGACCGGCAACACCTCCGCGGCCTCCGTCCCCCTGGCCATGCACCGGGTCCTCCAGGAGGACCCCTCCCTCAGCGGGGGCCTGGCCCTCCAAATCGGTTTCGGCGCCGGGCTGGTCTACGGCGCCCAGGTGGTCCGGCTCCCCTGAGCCGCTCTCCCTGACCTGACCTCCACGTCAACAGACGCTGGATCAACCACCATCATCCACACCGAAGGAGCCACCATGGCAAACAAGGAAGAAATCCTCGCCGGCCTCGCCGAGATCGTCAACGAAGAGACCGGCCTGGAGTCCGAAGAGGTCCAGCTGGACAAGTCCTTCACCGATGACCTGGACATCGACTCGATCTCGATGATGACCATCGTGGTCAACGCCGAGGAGAAGTTCGACGTCAAGATCCCGGATGAGGAAGTCAAGAACCTCAAGACCGTGAACGACGCCGTCGAGTTCATCGCCAACGCCCAGGGCTGACCTGGCCTTTGGATCACAGCGACCGGTGAGGGAACCGGCCGGCGGACAGCAGGATTGTCCCGACGCCGGCCGGCCCCTTCCCCGGTTCAGGGCTACTTCCAGCCCCTCTCAAACCACTCGTTCGGGTCCACCGACCCGGTAGACCAAAGGTAGATACATGAACCGCACAGCCGTGATCACCGGGCTCGGTGCCACGACACCCATCGGCGGTGACGTCCCGACCCTGTGGCAGAACGCCCTCGTCGGAACCTCGGGTGCTCGCCCGCTGGAGCAGGAGTGGGTGGCCGAGTACGAGTTGCCCGTGACCTTCGCCGCTCAGGTGTCCACTCCGGTGGCAGAGACCCTCTCCAAGGTGGAGATGAAGCGGATGGACCCGAGCACCCAGTTCGGGATGGTGGCCGCCCGTGAGGCCTGGGCCGACGCCGGACTCGACGCGGAGGGTTCCGTGGATCCGGATCGCTTCGCCGTGTCCTTCGGCACCGGCATCGGCGGTGTGTGGACTCTGCTCGACGGCTGGGACACCCTGCGGAACAAGGGCCCGCGCCGCGTGCTGCCCATGACCGTGCCCATGCTCATGCCGAACGGCCCGGCCGCGGCCATCAGCCTGGCCCTGGGCGCCCGCGCCGGCGCCCGGACCATGGTGTCCGCCTGCGCCTCCGGCACTGAGTCCCTCGACATCGGCCTGGAACTCATCCGCTCCGGCCAGGCGGACGTGGTGGTCTGCGGCGGCGCGGAAGCCGCCATCCATCCCCTGCCGATCGCCGCCTTCGCCTCCATGCAGGCCCTGTCCCGGCGCAACGACGAGCCCGAGCGCGCCTCCCGGCCCTATGACAAGGACCGTGACGGCTTCGTGCTCGGCGAGGGCGCCGGCGCCCTGGTCATCGAGTCCGAGGAGCACGCCAAGGCCCGCGGAGCACGCATCTACGCCGAACTGGCCGGAACGGGCGTCACCTCGGACTCCTATCACATCACCGCTCCCGAGGCAGAGGGGCTCGGCGCCTCCCGCGCGCTGACCCTAGCTCTGGAATCGGCCGGTGCCGCTCCCACGGACGTCAGCCATGTCAACGCCCACGCCACCTCCACCCCGGTCGGCGACCGCCCGGAGTATCTGGCCATGAAGTCCGTCTTCGGCGGCCACCTGGACGACGTGGCCGTGTCCGCCACCAAGAGCCAGACCGGGCACCTGCTCGGCGCCTCCGGTGCCATCGAGTCCGTGCTCTCCGTGCTGGCCGTTCACCACGGCCAGGCCCCGGTGACCATCAACCTCGAGAACCAGGACCCGGAAATCCCGCTGAACGTGGTCACCGACCAGCCCCGTCAGCTGCCCCAGGGCGCCCGCGTGGCGGTCAACAACTCCTTCGGGTTCGGCGGCCACAACGCCGTCTCCCTGTTCCGGAGCGTCTGACGCCGGGTCAGCACCCCGCGCCCTCCACGGCGTTAACGGCAGAACCCGCCGGGATCACCTGGCGGGTTCTGCCGTTCTGGGAGGAAAAGGAGGGCTCACAAGCGCCGCTGCGGCGACAACTCCGGCGGCGACTATGACAGCGTGGCTGTGGCAGTCACCGTGAGGGTCATGATCAGCCGACCTGGTGCAGCCAGCGCACCGGGGCTCCCTCGGCCGCCTGGCGGAAGGGTTCCAGCTCCTCGTCCCAGGCCTCGCCCAGGGCCAGGCTGAGCTCGTGGAAGACGGCCGAGGGGTCACCGCTGCCCTGCTCGTAGGCGTAGCGGATGCGGTCCTCGGACACCATGATGTTGCCCGTGACGTCCGTGGTGGCATGGAAGATGCCCAGTTCGGGGGTGTGGGACCACCGGCTGCCGTCCGCTCCAGCGGAGGCCTCTTCAGTGATCTCGTACCGCAAGTGGGCCCACCCGCGCAGGGCCGAGGCCAGCCGGGCGCCCGAACCCTGGGGTGCGGTCCAGACGATCTCGGCTCGATAGGCACCCTGGGATGCCGGCTGCGCCGTCCAGTCGAGCCGGTCCTGGGCACCGAGGACCGAGCCCACCGCCCACTCGATGTGTGGGCATAGCGCGGCCGGGGCCGAGTGGATGTACACAATTCCACGGACCATGGTTTCAGACATACGTTCCTCCCAGTGCTGTGCGGTACGTCTTCCCCAACGACCCCACAGGCGGGTGAACCACACGGGTTCCCGGGAGGCAGCGACTTGCGCCAGATGCCTCAAGATGTTCAATTATTGATGCTGGTACCGGAAGCTCCTAAGTCAGTCGAAGGAATGACATGGGTGTGCTTCCGGGACCATTGTGCCCCACAAGTGCCTCCCAAGCCAAGATCGACACCCTTTCAGGCCCGCGGATGCGCCTGACGGTACCCCTCGCGCAGCCGCTCGACCGAGATGTGGGTGTACAGCTGGGTGGTCTGTAGGGAGGAGTGGCCGAGCAGTTCCTGCACACTGCGCAGGTCCGCGCCGCCGTCGAGCAGATGGGTGGCTGCCGTGTGGCGCAGCACGTGGGGACCACGGGCGGCAGTGTCCCCGAGCCCGGCCAGGGCACGGTTGACGACCTCGCGGACCTGGCGCACGCCCAGACGACCGCCCCGGACTCCGAGGAACAGGGCATCTCGGGCTGGGCCTGAGGCGGTGCCTGAGGCCGAGAGTGGACGGTGGTCAGACGGGTCACCGGGCGCGAGGACCCGCCGGCCGTGAACGAGCCAGCGGTCAAGGGCGGTCGCCGCGGGCGCGCCGAAGGGCACCGTCCGCTGCTTGCCGCCCTTGCCGGTGACCACCAGCGTGCGGCGTTCATGGTCCACATCCCGGCGGTCCAGACCCACCAACTCGGAGACGCGCAGGCCGGTCGCATACAGGACCTCCAGCAGGGCGGCGTCCCGCAGGGCGACGGCCCGTTCCCTGGCGTCCCCCGGCGCGGGCGCCCCGGCCGTGTCCAACAGCCGTCCAGCCTGGCCGGCACTGAGGGCATCAGGCAGCGTGCTGCTGCGCTTCGGGGAACTCAGCCGGAGCGACGGGTCCTGTTCGAGGTGTCCCTCCCGCACGGCCCACGCCATGAAGACCCGCACGGAGGCGGTCTTCCGGGCGAGCGTTGACCGCGAGCGCCCGACTGCGGACAGCCGGCCCAACCAGCCGCGCAGGTCGGCGAGGTCGAGTCCGCCCAAGACCTCCGGCCAGGCTCCCTCCACGGGGACCAGTTGCTCGTGTTCGGCCACCTCGGTGACGAGACCTTCCACATCCGAGAGATAGGCGCGCACCGTCTGGTCCGAGCGGTTGCGTTCGTGCCTCAGGTGGTCGGCGAAGCCCTCGACCCAGGCGCGATCCCGGGCCGCCAGCCGGGGCGGCGTTCCGGCATCCGGGGCAGGCGGTGCAGTGGAGGAGGCCATGGTCCCACTCTGCCACCGAGCCGTCCCCTGACGCGGCTACGACTCCCCTCCTGCGTCGCTGTCAGTCTGGCCGACCAGTCCTTCTCACCCCCGTCATCCCTCCCCCTGTAGTTGCCGTCATTTCTACCGCAGACCCTGCTGTCCATGCCGCTGACTCCCCTCCTTGGCCGCACTGCGGCGCCAACCGGACTCCCGCTGCTCGGCCAGCGACTGGCGTTGGAGCTTCTTCAGCGTGCCCATGACCGTGCCGGGGCCCAATCCGGCCACGGCGCAGAGTTTGTCCACCGGGGCGGCGTTGCGGAGGGGCAGGGCCTCATAGACCAACAGCTCCTCCACCGTGAGGTGGTCGTGGGGCCGAGCGGTGCTCGGCGCACCACTCGAGAGCCCCGACGTAGCCGTGCTATTTGACCCTCCAGGGCCACTCTCGCCTCGAGAGCCGGGCCCGAGACGCGCGGCCCGTCGATCCCCAGTGGCATGCTCGGTATCCCCGCCGCTCGGCATCAAGGCCAGGGCCTCCTCCACGTCACTGACGACGACTGCGGGAGATTCCCGCAGCAACCGGTGGCAACCGGCGGACTGCGGGGACGTCACCGGCCCGGGGACCACCCCGACCTCCCGGCCCAGGCCCAGGGCGTGACCGGCCGTGTTCTGCGCCCCGGAACGCCACCGCGCCTCCACCACCAGCACGGCAGCGGACAGGGCCGCGATAATCCGGTTGCGTTGCAAGAACCGGTGACGAGTCGGACTGGCACCCGGTGGCAACTCGGACAGCAGCAGGCCCTGCGCCGCCACCTCGCGCAGCAAGTCCTCATGGCCGGCCGGGTAGTAACGGTCCAGGCCTCCGGCCATGACCGCCACCGTCGGCGGCGTCCCCGTCCCCGAGGTCAGCGCCGCCCGGTGGGCCATGGCATCGATGCCATAGGCCCCGCCGGACATCACCGTCACTCCCCGTGCGGCCAGACCGCCGGCCAACGTCCTCGTCACCGACTGCCCATAGCCGGTGGCGTCGCGGCTGCCCACCACAGCCAAGGTGGAGCTCTCGTGGGAAAGGGGCCCCGCACCCCGGAACCACAAGGCCACGGGGGCGGCCGGTCCCAGGTCATCCACCCCACTGGGCCACTCGGGATCCTCGGGGATCAACAGTCCACCGCCCATGCGTCCCAGGGACGCCAAGTCCCGTTCGGGGGCGAGGCTCGAGGCCCGGGCCGCCCACCCGGCCAGGGACGTGGTCCAGGTCCGCTCGGTCAGCGTCACGCCCTCCGAGGCGAGGGCAAGCCTGAGATCCTGCCGCTCATCGGCACCCGGCGTGTCCCGCCCCGTGAGGATCTGGACCGCACGCGAGGCCCCCCAGACCCGGACCGCGGTGGCGCCCAGGACCGAACCGGGCTCGAGCAGCCGGGTCAGGGCGGCCCGGGCGATACGCAGCTCGTCGGTGGCTCCCGCCGGAATGGCGTTCCCGCACCTGTCCTCTCCCGTCATCTCGTCCCCATCTCTATTCCCGTCTCTGTCGCTGTCGCTGCCTCTGTCTCCCTGATAGCCCTTCATGCGGCGTCCTCCCCGTCGCTTCGGCGCCGCAGATACAGGGCCGCGTCCACGTCCTCCGCCGCCGGTTGGTCCGCTCCGCGCAAGTCCGCCATGGTCCAGGCCAGACGCATGACGCGGGCATGGCCCCGGGCGGTGAGCTCGGTCCGGTCCAGGGCCGCATCGGCTCCGGCGCGCGCACCGGGCCCGATGGCCAGCGGCCCCTCCCGTAGGATCGCCGCCGGGAGGTGGGCGTTGCGGGACAGGCCGAAGGGCCTCAGCCGCTCGGCCTGCCGCTGGACGGCCGGCAGGATGCGGTCCCGCACCGTGGCCGAATCCTCTCCCCCGGCACCGGAGACCAGGGCCGTGGCGTCCACCGCCGGCACCGCCACCTGGATATCCACCCGGTCCAGCAGGGGGCCGGACAGCTTGGCCGCATAGCGCCGCCGTTGCAGGGACGTACACCGGCACTTGCTGCCGCGGCCGCCGCCCCAACCGCAGGGGCAGGGGTTCGCCGCGAGTACCAGTTGGAAGCGGGAGGGATAGCGCACCGCCCCGGAGGACCGGTGGAGGGTGATGGTCCCGGACTCCAGGGGCTGGCGCAGGGCGTCCAGGGCACGCCGGTCGAACTCCGGTGCCTCATCGAGAAACAGCACCCCGCCGTGCGCCAGGGACGCGGCCCCCGGCCGAGCGATCCCTGACCCGCCGCCCACCAGGGCCGCCATGGACGCGGAATGGTGGGGCGCCTGGAAGGGAGCCTGGCGGATCAGCCTGGCCGCATCCTGGGGCCGTCCGGTCAGCGAGCGGACCGCGGTCGCCTCCAGCGCCGTCTGGTCGTCCAATGGTGGCAGGATGCCGGGCAGCCGTTCGGCCAGCATCGTCTTGCCCGCCCCCGGGCTGCCCTCCAACAACAGGTGATGTCCACCGGCGGCAGCCACCTCCAGAGCGAACCTGGCCTCAGCCTGCCCCGCGACCTCCGAGAGATCGGGTTCGCGCCCCCAGGACTGGTCGATGGAGGCGCCCCTGTCCTCACCACCCGGCGGTGGTTCCGCCACGGCACTGGCCAGTGGGGGTTCCGGTTCCCCGCCGAAGGCCCGGATCACGTCATACAGGGAGCGGAACCCACGCACCTTCGCGCCAGGAACCAGGGAGGCCTCATCCGCCGATTCCTCGGCCACCACCACCTCCGGGTACCCGGACTCGACCGCCGCCATCACCGAGGGCAGGATGCCAGGGGCATGGCGCAAACGGCCGTCCAGCCCCAGTTCGGCCAGGAACACGGGGCCGTGGACGCCATGCACCTGGCGGTCGGCGGCATAGGCGGCCATCACGATGCCCAAGTCGAATCCCGGGCCGCGCTTGTGCAGCGCCGCCGGAACCAGGTTCACGGTCAAGTGCCTCCGCGTCAGCGGCAGCCCGGAGTTGCGGGCGGCGGCCTTGATCCGGTCCCGGCTCTCCTGGAGCGATTGGTCCGGCAGCCCGAGCAGGACGAAGCCGGGCAGCGTCTGACCGATGTCCGCCTCAACCTCCACCACGTGGCCGTGCATGCCGGTGAGGGCCACGGCCAAGGTCCGTCCCATCACGGCGGCCGCGCTCATGGGCGGATGTCCTTCAGGACCTCGACGGTCAAGCCACCGCCGGCCGGAAGCAGGACGGAGACGGCGTCCACCCGCCAGCCGGCCAGCCGCCGCACGTCCGGGTGCGCCGCCGCCCATTGGAGCGACAGCCGGTAGAGCCGGCGGAGCTTGCGGGGGTTGATGGCCTCGAAGGGGTGGCCGTACCCGAGACCGCGGCGGGTCTTGACCTCGACCGCCACCCACCACCCCTGGTGGATCCCCACGAGGTCGAGCTCACCGTCCGGGCAGCGCCAATTGCGGTCCACGATCTCGTAGCCCTGATCCTGCAGCCACCGGGCGGCCACATCTTCCCCGAAGCGGCCGAGAGCCGTGTGTGCTGATGATTGCTGCGGCCGGCGACCGGCCGCGGTGGATTGATCCATTGATGCACCTCCACGCTCCAGCCTGCTCGCTGTCAGGGTGGCGTGGGGTGTGGCGCGTGCGCACTGTGGATGCTGGAGGGGAACCGGTGCGCTGTGGAGGACAGCGCCGGTTCTCCGGACACCACCCGCCGGTTCCGCGGCTACGGCAGGGCGGGCCCGTCCTGGGGCAGCTGCAGGTCGTCGTTCTGCGGAAGTTCCTCCACGTTGACGTCCTTGAAGCTGAGGACCCGCACCCGCTTCACGAAGCGGGCGGTGCGGTAGATATCCCACACCCAGGCGTCCTCCATCAGGACCTCGAAGAACACCTCGCCACCCTCCGCGCGGGCCTTCACCTCCACGGCGTTGGCCAGGTAGAAGCGGCGTTCGGTCTCCACCACGTACCGGAAGAGGCCGACCACGTCACGGTACTCCCGGTAGAGCTGGAGCTCCATCTCGGATTCGTAGTTCTCGAGTTCGTCGCCGCTCATGCCGTCCATTCTCCCTGTTGCAGGCGCTGTTCCCGGCCCTGTTCCGGCCTCCGCGGCCAGGCCGGGGTTGCTTCCTGGCCTCGCGACAGACCCAGGTTCCAGCTCATCCGATGGTAGGGGCTCGGCCCCCGGTCCCAGATGGCCTGCCGGTGCGCCGCGGCCCCATATCCCTTGTTGCCCTCCCAACCGTAGTCCGGAAAGGCCTCCGACAAGCCGGTCATCAGCCCGTCGCGTTCTACCTTGGCCAGGATCGAGGCGGCGGCCACGGTGGCACACGTCGCATCGGCCTTGACCTGGAGGTGCACCGCACCGGGGCCGGGGGCCAGGCCGACGCTGGCCTGCAGCGGGGACCTCGGCAGCCAGTTGTCGCGTCCGTCCAGCACCAGCGCATCCGGGATGCGCCCCAGATCAACCGCCACCCGGTGCCAGGCCCGCCGTCCCGCGAGGGCGAGGGCCGCGGAGATCCCGTACCGGTCGATCTCCCCGGGTTCCGCGTGCCCGACGGCGGCCGCGGCACCCCAGGCGAGGATCTCGGGAACCAGCGCCTCCCGGCGCTTGGCGGACAGGACCTTGGAGTCACGGACCGCCGGTTGCGGGCCGGCGTCGGGCAGGGCCACGACGACGACCCCCACGCTCACCGGACCGGCCAGGGCGCCCCGGCCCACCTCATCCATGCCGGCGACCAGCAGCGGGCGTCCGGTCGGCTCGGCATCCCCCGTGCGCTTGATGTCTGTGGGTGGGGCGAGGTCCAGCCGGGCCGCGACGAGAGACAGCTCGACCGACAGGTCAGGACCGGGCACAGCGGCGCGCGGGGTCATGCGGGCCGACGTCCTGCTCCGGGGCGGGCGGGGTTCACTCGGGCTCCGTCCGGGCCGCCTCGGAGTCCGGGACGTACTCGAAGGCGTCGCGATCGCCGCCGGCATCCCCCCAGCGGGACAGGGGCCAGGCGATGACCTCCGCGCGGCCGGTCACGTCATCCAGGTTGATGAAGCCGTTTCCCGGGCCGTCCTGGTGCATGCGGGAGTCGGCGGAAGCGTCCCGGTGGTCCCCCATGACCCAGATGTGGCCTTCGGGCACCGTGACGTCGAAGGGGATGTCCGAGGGGGCCGATCCCGGGTGCAGGTACGGCTCGTCGACCGGGGTGCCGTTGACGGTGAGCATGCCCTCGGCGGTGCAGCACTCCACCCGGTCCCCCGGCAGCCCGATGAGCCGCTTGACGAGGTGCTGCTCGGAGGAGTTCGGCATCAGGCCGATGAACTCGAGGGCCTCGCGGACCGGGTTGGAGGCCACCGGGGCCGGTTCACCGAGCCACCCCTTGGTGTCCTCGAAGACCACCACGTCGCCGCGCTCCACGTCGAAGGGGCCGGGGACCAGGAGGTTGACGAAGATCCGGTCGTTGATCTGCAGCGTCTGCTCCATGGACCCGGAGGGGATGTAGTACGCGCGGAACAGGAAGGTCTTGACCAGGAAGGAGGCCAGCAGGGTGATGAGCACGATCAGGACGACTTCACGGACTGCGAGCCAGAGCCGGTGTCCTCCGGAGGAAGCGCCGGCGTGGCCGGTGGTAGGCCCCGCGACATGACCGGCATCGTGGCCCGCAGGGGCCTCGGTGGAGGTCTCAGCGGGGGTCATCCCGGAGCCTTCCCCTTGAGGGGCCTCAGGTGCCCCCGGGTTGTTCTCCTGGGCCATCTCCCCGTCCTCTCCGCTGGTCCGGCTGTCCACTCTACCGCTCGCCCGCTCCCGGCCCCGGCTCCAGCGGGGTGCGTCGCTCCGCGGGCCACGCGATGCCGGTCACCTTCCCAATGACCTTGGTCTCCTCGATCATGCCGCCCCCCGGGGCTCCCAGGAGGCCACGTGAATCGTGGGAGTGGTGGCGGTTGTCCCCCAGGAGGAACAGCCGTCCCTCGGGCACCTCGACGGCGAACGTGGTGCGGGAGGCCGGCGGTGCGGCGAGGTAGTCCTCCGGAACGGCCTCGCCGTTGACCTCGAGCAGTCCGTCGACGCTGCAGCAGGAGACGCTGTCCCCGCCCACGCCCGCCACTCGCTTCACGTAGGCGGAGGTGTCCGGCGCCAGGCCGAGCCATTGCAGGGCCTCGTCCACGGCCCGGAGCGGTGCAGGCCGGGGATCGTAGGGAACGAAGCTGCCCTCCCCGTCCACGACGACCACGTCTCCCCGCTCCACCGGTTCGGCGGCGTAGGCCCCCCGATCCACACTGATGCGGTCTCCGGGGAGCAGGAGCGGCTCCATGGACCCGGAGGGGACGCGATACAGGTCCGCCACCGTGCTGCGCAGCAAGGCGGCAGCCAGCACGGCGGCGATCAACACCGCACCGACGAGGACGGCCCAGGCCCGGACAGGATGTGAGGCGACCGCTGTCCGCAGACGACGACGCCGCGGGGGG
>NZ_JALDXU010000054.1:0-22461 GCF_032154715.1 Citricoccus sp.
CCGGCGCGGCCGCCGCGCATCTGGGCCCCTGCAAGCAGGACTTCACGGACGTCGCGCCCAAGACCACGTTCTACACTCATGTCACCTGGATGGCCTGTGCGGGCCTGTCCAAGGGCTACGAGGACCATTCCTTCGGCGTCTACCGGGAGATCACCCGGAAGGAGGCCGCGGTGATGGTCTACCGCATGTCCGGGGCGAGCCACGATCCCGGGACCGCCCGCGACTTCGCGGACGTGACCCCGCGCAGCGGTGACGAGGGATTCATCGCCATCTCCTGGATGCAGGAGCAGGAGATCGCGCGAGGCTACGTCAACGAGGATCAGGAGTACCCCTCCTTCAAGCCGGGGCAGTCGATCTCCCGGGCCGAGCTCGCCTCCTACCTGTTCCGGTTCGGCGGGGACGCGGACTACACGGCTCCGGCGAAAGAGGCCTTCCGGGACGTCCCGACGACGGCGGCCCGGTACCGTGACATCTCCTGGCTGGTGGAGCACAAGATGGTCTCCGGCTACGCGGACGGCGCCTTCCGTCCCGGTCGGGCGGTGCAGCGCGGCGAGACCGCCAAGTTCCTCTACGGCCTCGAGACGCACCTGAACGGCCAGCCGACACCGCCGGCCACGCCGCCGAAGCCGGCCCCGAAGCCCGAGCCGGCACCCGAGCCCGCACCGGCGCCGGAGATCCCGTTGGCGTACCGGTATGTGGTGATCGCCGACGACGGTCTCAAGGTGAGGTCCGGGGCGGGCACGGGGCACGCGGTGCTCGCCTCGCTGGCCCGCAACACCCGGGTGGTGATCACCGGCCGCAGCACGTCCGTCAGCGGGGCCACCTGGCGGGAGATCACCGTCGGCAAGGTCAGGGGCTGGGTCCACGGCGGCTATCTCATCCGCGACTTCGAGGCGGGCAACGCCAAGTCGGAGGTCTCACGGCTGGGCAAGCGCTACCTCCCGGAGCGCCCGAAGCAGGGCGTCGCCGTTCTCCGGGCCGACTACGAGGCGCAGCCCAACGGCTACTGGTGCGGACCCGCCTCCATGGCGATCGCCCTGTCCGCGTTCCGGCTCGACTTCTCGCAGAAGTCCCTGGCCACGGCGGCCCAGACCGACTGGGAGGGGACCTGGCTGCACCAGGTGGCCCGCGTGCTGGACTATCACGCGCCGTTCGATGTCCGGTACACGGTGAAGACCATCCCCGGTGCGGATGCGAACCTCGCCCAGACCCGCGAGTTCCGGACCGGCGCGCGACGGTCCATTGACGGTGGTGTCCCGGTGGTCATCAATATCGCGGCCACCCCGGACGAGCAGCCGCCCCTCCACCGGGCCAAGACCGGGGGCCGGTTCACCCCGCGTCACCACATGGCCGTGGTGGGCTACAACAGCGTCAACGACACGTTCCTGGTCTACGATCCCTGGACCGAGCCGTTCTGGGTGGACACGAGCCAGCTGGCCGACATGGCCGGGACCCGTGGCTACGTCACGCTGAAGTAGGCCGGGGTGGACCGCCGTGCCGGAGCTAACGCTGCCATGACCGGCAGCGACTACGGGGCCGTCGACTTCCAATCGCCCGTGGTCACCCTGTGGGTCGTCGGCCTGTTGCTGGTGGTCGCGATGGGCACCCTGGGACACGCGGGGTGGCGGCGATCCAGCCACGTCCGCTTCGCGCGGAGGACCGGGCGCAACACGGACCCGCAGCTGCTCCGGGACACCCGGATCGAACAGTGGACGGGGTACGTGTGCCTGGGCGTGGCGGTGGTGCTGGCAGGATTCTCCGGGCTGGGCGCCTGGCAGACCCACCAGAACGTGCGCAGCAACCTGGCCGCCAAGTACGGGGTGGTCTCCGTAGAGAATGCCCGATGGAACGGGGGGTTCCTCATGGCTGACCTGCGGATGCCGGACGGTACCGTGCTCCAGGACGCCGAGGTCTACTTCGAGGCCGATGGTGAGCCCCTGATCGGGGACGACCTCTTCACCCCGGGCGGCGGACTCTGAACGGCTCCGTCTGAGTGATGATCCGGGGGACAATGGAGGCATGTACGCACCGCTCGACCTCCAGACTCCGCTCGTCGCCCAATGGATCGGCATCCTGTTGGCGGTCGCGGGCCTGGCCGTCGCCGCCCATGGCCTGTGGCGGCGCAAACGCTACCGGGCCCACCTCGACGACGAGGACGCCCGCTATGCAGGACCGGACCGGCTCAGGGACGCCGTCCGTGAGACCGTCGCCGGCGCCGGAGTCCTGGTGATCGGGGTGGCCGCCATCGTCTACTCGATCTTCGGCAACCAGGCCTGGAAGGACGCCGTCCAGGACAACGTGGCCGCCAAGTATGGGGTCGAATCCGTGCAGGGCAAGGAGTGGCGAGGCAATGCGCTCAACGCGGACGTCATCATGCCGGATGGCACGGTCCACCAGGACGTGCTGATCATCTTCGAGGACTCGGGCGAACCGCAGATCACGCGGGACCTGACCCAGCCGCCCGAACAGCCCGAACAGTAAACCGGTCGGGTTTGCTACCGTGCACCACGTGACTAGCCCGCAGAATGTCCCCGCCTCCACCTATCGCCTGCAGCTCACCGCGGACTTCACGCTTGACAGCGCCCGCGAGGTCCTGCCCTATCTGCGAGACCTCGGCGTCGACTGGCTCTACCTGTCCCCGATGCTCGGCTCCGAGGAGGGCTCCACCCACGGCTACGACGTGGTGGATCCCACCCAGGTGGACGACGCCCGCGGTGGGGAGAGCGGGCTGCGTGAACTCGCCGAGGCCGTACACGAGGCCGGTGGTGGCATCCTCGCCGACATCGTGCCGAACCACGTGGGCGTGGCCACCCCCAAGGACAACGCCTGGTGGTGGGACCTGCTCAAGCACGGGCGGGCCTCCAAGTACGCGATGGCCTTCGACATCGATTGGGCCGCCGGGGACTCCCGCATCTGGCTGCCCGTCCTGGGGGACGGCACCGACGAGGACCCGGAGGCCGAAATCGCGAGGCTGCGCGTGGTGGACGGGGAACTGCACTATTACGAGAACGTCTTCCCCCTGGCACCGGGTACCGAGGAGGCGGCCCGCGCCGCCGTCGGGAACACGGCCGGGGACCAGGGCGGGGACCAGGCTGAGGAGGCGGTGGCCCGCGCCGCCCACGAGAGGCAGAACTACCGGTTGATGCCGTGGCGCGAGGCCGATGAGAACCTGAACTACCGCCGCTTCTTCGCGGTCAACTCCCTGGCCGGGGTGCGGGTCGAGATCCCGCGGGTCTTCGCCGAGACCCATCGGGAGATCCTGTCCTGGGTCCGGGACGGCCTCGTGGACGGGCTCCGCGTGGACCACCCGGACGGGCTGGCGGACCCGGGTGGCTACTTTGAGAACCTCCGGCAGGCCACCGGGGGGATCTACCTGCTCGGGGAGAAGATCCTGGAGCCGGGTGAACGGCTGCCCGCCGCCTGGCCCATGGACGGCACCACCGGCTACGACGCGCTCGGGGAGGTGGAGCGCATCCTGACGGATCCGGCCGGCGCTCCCGAACTCGACGAGGTGGCCGGACGGCTCGGCGGGTGGGGGCGCACGGAGGATCCCGCCGGGGAGACGGCAGCGGCCGCCGAGATCGTGTGGGCGGAGATGATCCACGGCACCAAGCGTGCCGTGGCGGATGGCATGCTCCGCTCCGAGGTCGAACGCCTGGCGCGGCTCGTCCCCGGGCTGGTCCCGGAAGCGGACGGCGAGGGGACCGGCGAGCACCTCGTCCACGACGCCCTGGCGGAACTGCTCGCCTGCTTTCCCGTCTACCGGTCCTATCTGCCGACCGGGCGCCATCACCTGGACGACGCCGCCGCTGACGCCGTGCGCCGCCGTCCCGACCTGGCGGAGGCGGTCGAGGCGCTCCTGCCGCTGCTGGCCGATCCGGACCACCCGGTGGGCGAACGCTTCCAGCAGACCTCCGGGATGGTCATGGCCAAGGGCGTGGAGGACACCGCCTTCTACCGGTACACGCGGCTGGCGTCGCTCAATGAGGTCGGCGGGGACCCATCGTCGTTCGCCCTGGAGTTGGAACGATTCCACGAGTTGCAGGGCGACCGCCAGGCGCGCATGCCCCGCACCATGACCACGCTCTCCACGCACGACACCAAGCGCAGCGAGGACGTCCGGGCCAGGATCGACGTGCTGTCCGAGATCCCGGGGGAGTGGGTCCGCACCCTGGGCCGGCTCAGGGAACTGGCCCCGCTGGGAGACGGGCCGTTCGAGAAGCTGTTGTGGGAGACCATCGTGGGCGCCTGGCCGGTGGACGGCTCCCCGCTGCAGACCCAGCGGCTGGCCGACTACGCACTCAAGGCCGCCCGCGAGGCCGCGACCCGCACCACCTGGACGGCACCGGACGAGGACTTCGAGGCCGCGCTCGCGGACCTCGCCGAGCGGGCTACCGGGACGGGAGAGCTGCGGGAGGAGATCCAGCGCATCGCCGACCGGATCGCCGTTCCCGGAGTGACCAACCAGGTGGCCATGAAGCTCATCCAGCTCACCATGCCCGGCATCCCGGACGTCTACCAGGGGACCGAGGTCCCGTTTCCCACCCTTGTCGATCCGGACAACCGCCGGGCCGTGGACTTCCGGGAGCGCGCGGCCCTGCTGGCCCGGCTCGACGACGGGTGGGAACCGGAGTTCCCGGCCCCGGTGGAGTCGGAGGACGGCTCGACCCGGCCCGACGGCGCCGCGCTCGCCGAGTACGCCGCCGGACTGAAGATGCTCCTGACCTCCCGCGCCCTGCGCGCCCGCCGGGAGCACCCCGAGTGGTTCACCCGCTACCAGGAACTCGACGTCCTCGGCGAGGCCTCGGACCATGTGGTCGCCTTCACCCGGGGCGGGTGCATCACCGTGGCCACCCGGTGGCCGCTGGGACTGGAGGACGAAGGCGGATGGGGCGACGCCGCCGTCGTGCTGCCCCGTCAGACGATGGTGGACCTCCTGACCGGGCGCCGCTTCGGCGGGGCCTTCACGGACGGGGCCACGCGGCTGGCCGAGGTCTTCGAGCGCCATCCGGTGGCGCTGCTGGTGCCGGAGGACGGGAACACGCTGCGATGAGCGAGCCGAGGATGACCCCGCCGCCCCTGTCCGTGTGGGCGCCGTCCGCAGAGCTGGTCGAGCTCGCCGTGACCACGGCACCGCCCGGAGAGGTCCACGGTGCCGAGCATCGCTGGGCCGGTGCGGAGCGCCTTCCCCTGGACCGGCAGGACGACGGCTGGTGGATCCCCACTGAGGCGGTCCGAGCCGGCTGGACGAACCTGGCAGCCTCGGCCCTGGGGTATGGGTTCGTCATGGACGGGGAGGGGCCGTTCCCGGACCCGCGCTCGCGGTGCCAACCGGACACCGTGCATGGGCCGTCCCGGCTGTTCGAGGCCTCGGCACATGACTGGAAGGACGGTGACTGGGCCGGCCGGGAGCTGCGGGGGGCGCTCATCTACGAACTCCACCTGGGCACCTTCACGGACGAGGGCACCCTGGACGCCGCGGCGGAGAAGCTGGACCACCTGGTCTCGTGTGGGGTGACCCACGTGGAGTTGCTGCCCGTGAACTCCTTCGCCGGGGCGCGGAACTGGGGCTATGACGGGGTCGGCTGGTACGCCGTGGACGCCTCCTACGGTGGTCCGGCGGCCTATCAGCGCTTCGTGGACGCCTGCCACGGAGCCGGGCTGGCCGTGATCCAGGACGTGGTCTACAACCACCTCGGCCCCTCCGGGAACTACCTCCCGCAGTTCGGCCCCTACCTGACCGGGCACTCCACCGGCTGGGGCAGCGGCCTCAATCTGGACGGCCCGGACTCGGATGAGGTGCGCCGGTACATCCTGGACAACGCCCGGATGTGGTTCGAGGACTACCACGTGGACGGACTCCGGTTGGATGCCGTCCACGCGCTGCAGGACACCCGAGCCATGCACGTGCTCGAGGAGCTGGCCACGGAGACGGACGCCCTGTCGGAACGGCTGGGCCGGCCGCTGGTGCTCGTGGCCGAATCGGACCTGAACGATCCGCGGCTCATCACCGCCCGGCCCGGCCCCGGGGCCGACGGGGCGGGCGGCTACGGCCTGACGGGGCAGTGGTCGGACGACTTCCACCACGCCGTCCACGTGGCCCTGAGCGGAGAGACGGACGGCTATTACGCGGACTTCGCGCCCCTGTCCGCGCTGGCCAAGGTGCTCAACCACGGGTTCTTCCACGACGGCAGCTGGTCCTCCTTCCGCCAGCGCCGGCACGGCCGGCCCCTGGGGGAGCAGATCCCCGCCGAGGCCCTGGTGGTGTGCACCCAGAACCACGACCAGGTCGGCAACCGGGCCGCCGGTGACCGGCTGACCGCGAGCCTCGACGAGGGACAGCTGGCGATCGGCGCCGCGCTGCTGCTGACCGGGCCCTTCACCCCGATGCTCTTCATGGGCGAGGAATGGGCGGCCTCCACCCCGTGGCAGTTCTTCACGGCACACCGCGAACCGGAGTTGGCGCAGGCGGTGACGGAGGGACGGCGCCGGGAGTTCGCCCGCATGGCCTGGAGCCACGACTCGGTACCGGACCCGCAGGCGCCGGAGACGTTCGCCGCCTCGACGCTGCAGTGGGACGAAGCGCGGACCGGTCGGCACGCCCGGTTGCTGGAGCTCTACCGGACGCTGGCGCGGCTCCGCGCCGAACGTCGTGAACTGACGGACCCCGACCGGTCCACCACCCGCGCCGTGGTGGACGAGGAGCGCCGCTGGGTGCGGATGGACCGGGGTGTCGAGCGCGGAGATGCGGGGGCCGACGTCGGAGCCGGTGCTGTGGTCCTCCTGGCGGCACTGGGCGCGGAGGCGATGCCGGTCCCGGAGGAGCTGCGCGGGTACCGCCTGCTCGCCGGGTACGGCGCCCAGGGCCCCCGCACGGCGGTTCCCGACGACGCACGCGTCCCGCCCCGCGGCTTCCTGCTCCTCGGGCGCGGGGGTCAGTCGTAGTTCTCCGAGGGGAGCTCGACGGCTTTGAGCATGGTGGTCGTCGGATGCAGCACCACGGCGTCCTCGTCCCGGCGGTGGGGCAGGACGGTCTGGAGGTAGGAGTCCAGGGCCTCGTCCAGGGGCACGGACCGGGACTGGTTCTCGGAGAGATACCAGCGGTGCTCCAGCAACTGATGCATCACCTCGGCGGGCTCGAGCTTGCCGGACAGGTTCGTGGGGATGGACAGGGCCACGGGCTCGAAGACCTCGGTCAGCCACCGGTGCGCGGCCTCGTGCTCGTCCATTTCGGGGTGGTTGACGGCCCGGTACTCGTCGATGTCCCGCAGCAGCCGCCGGGCCTGGTTCTCCTGCACGTCCAGCCCGGTCAGCCCCAACAGCCGGCGCTGGTGGTGGCCCGGGTCCACGACCTTGGGCTGCAGCACCAGCTCGGAGCCGCCCCGGGTGGTGCGGATGGCGTACTCCTCCACATCGAAGCCGAGGGAGTTCAAGCGGCGGATCCGCTCCTCG
The DNA here is from genome assembly GCF_032154715.1 of Citricoccus sp. Taxonomy (GTDB): domain Bacteria; phylum Actinomycetota; class Actinomycetes; order Actinomycetales; family Micrococcaceae; genus Citricoccus. Next base: position 7,453 of record NZ_JALDXU010000054.1, read on the forward strand.
ACGCGCCAGCGCTCGCCGGGCCGGAAGGACATGTCCGCGGTGAGCTCCTCCCACAACCGGCGGTAGGCATCGATGATCAGCTGCGAGGTGGCCACGGGGTCCACGTCCGACTCCACCAGGCCGCCAGACATCAGGTCCATCAACTCACCGGCCACGTTGACCCGGGCCAGCTCCAGGTCGTGCTCCCGCTGGCCGCGGGACAGGGACGGGTGCAGTTCCCCGGTCTCGGCATCCACCAGGTAGGCGGCGAAGGCGCCGGCGTCTCGGCGGAACAGGGTGTTGGACAGGGAGACGTCCCCCCAGTAGAAACCGGCCAGGTGCAGCTCCACGAGCAGCAGGGCGAGCGCGTCGATCAGCCGTGTCAGGGTGTCCCGGTGCAACCGCTGGGAGAAGACGGCGCGGTAGGGCAGGGAGAACCGCAGGTGCCGGGTCACGAGCACCGTCGGCAGGGGCTCGCCGTCCGGATCGATGCGCCCGGCGACCACGGCCACCGGCTCCACGCAGGGGACATCCAGGCGTTCGAGCCGGCGCAGCAGCTGGTACTCGCGCCGGGCCGAGAATTCTGTGGTCTCCTTCACCGCGACCACCGCCCCCTCGAGGTGGGCGAACCGCACCACGTGCCGGGACAGCCCGCGGGGGAGGGCGGCGAGGGCGGACTCGGGCCACTCGGCCAGGGGCACGTCCCAGGGCAGGGCGATCAACGCCGCGGTGTCCACGGCAGTGCCCGAGGTGGTGATGTCCAGACCGGAGCGCGGGGTCATGACACGGCAGTGTCCTCCCTCAGCCGGCCCGAGTCCAGCCGCAGCAGGCGGTCCGCCACGGCGGCCACCGGCCCGGGCTCGGCCGTGGCGTACAGCGTGGTGACGTCCAGGGTGCGGGCCAGGCTGCGGATCAGCTCGGCCGTGTGGTCCTTCAGCTGCGGGGGCAGGGCGGTGAGCGGGTCGTCCATGAGCAGCACGGCGGGCCGCCGGACCACCGCCCGGGCGAGGGCCACCTGCTGCCGTTGCGGGCCGGTCAACCGCTCGGGTGTCCACTCGAGCTGCTCCTCCAAGTCCAGGAGCCGGGCGGCCTCCCGGACCCGGTCCTGCCGCTCGGCCGGGGGGACGCCGGCCACCCGCAGGGCGAAGCTCATGTTCTCCTGCACGTCCATGTGCGGGTAGAGCGCGTAGTTCTGGAAGACGATCACCGCGTCACGATCATGCGCCGGCACCTCGGTCACGTCCACGCCACCGATCAGCACCCGTCCGGCATCCGGCGGCTCCTGCCCGGCCACCACCCGCAGGAGCGTGGACTTACCGCTGCGCAGGTCACCGGCGATCACTGTGAACCGGCCGTCCTGGGCCCAGAGGTCCAGCCCGTCCAGGGCGGGGGTCCGTGCCGAGGGGTACTGGACCGTGAGGCCGCGCAGTTCTACGGACGCCATGAGCGCACCGCCTCCAGCACGGTGGCCACGTCCGCGGGTCCGCCGATCCTGAACTGGGCCGCCGTCTCTCCGGGGCCGACCTTGATGGAGACATCCCGGGCCGGGTCCAGCCGCGCGAAGCCCGTCTCGTCCGTCACGTCGTCGCCGGCGAACAACACCGCCTCCGCCCCGGAGGCAGACCTCAGCAGGTCCAGCCCCTGGCCCTTGTCCGCCCGCACCACGGTGACCTCCAGCACATCCTTGCCGTGCCCGATGAAGAAGGGGGCGAGCCCACCCTGCCCGGTGTGGCCGGCCAGCTCGCGCAAGGACTCCTCGGCCTCCGCCACGGCCCGGCGCCGCGCCTGATCCGACCGGGCCAGCCGCACCTGCAGTACCCGGGCCGCCGGCTTGGACTCCACCCACGAGTCCGGGTACCGGGCTGCCACGGGCTCCAGCACCTGCCCGACGGCGGCCAGCGTCCGGGTCTGGCCCTCGTCCAGTTCCAGCGGGGGCGCCTCCGGACCGAGGCGGCGCTCGGCACCGTGCGAGCCGATGAGCAGCGTCGACTCCGGGGGCGAGGCGACGGACAGCAGGGATTCCATGGCTCGGCCGGAGACCAGTGCCGTGTGAACCCCCGGGAGCCCGGCCAGGGCGGCCAGCGCGGCGGCATTCTCCGGCCGGGGCCGGGCGTTCTCCGCCCGGTCCACGAGCTCGGCGACGACCCCGTCGAAGTCCAGCGCCACCAGGATCGATCCCCGCGTGGCGAACTGCTGCAGGGCGGTCTGCAGGGCCGTGGCCAGCCCGGGACCGGTCATCGTCCGTCCCCCGGGCTGGGACCGTCAGGGCGCCCGCTCCCGTCGAAGGGCTCATCGACCTCGTGATCGCGGCGCTCGCGGTCATCGTCGGTGTCCATGAAGGCCGACTGCTGACCTCCGTCGTCCGGGCCGGAGCGTTCCGCCGGGACCGCACCGCCGAGTCGGTCGAGGAAGTCCCGGGACCACTTGTTCACGTCATGCGTGATGAGCTGCCGGTGCATCGACTTCATGCGCTTGGTGGCTTCACCGGCGGACATCTCGGTGGCCTCCATGATCGCGTCCTTCAGGCCGTCGATGTCATGGGGATTGACCAGCAGGGCCTTGCGCAACTGGTCCGCGGCCCCGGCGAACTCGGAGAGCACCAGCACCCCGCCCCAGCCTCCGCGGGCCGCCACATACTCCTTGGCCACGAGATTCATCCCGTCCCGCAGCGCGGTCACCAGCATGACGTCCGCGGCCAGGTAGAGCGCCACCATCTCCTCGACCGGATAGGAGTGGTGCAGGTACCGGATGGCGGTGTGGCCCATCGTGTCGAAGGTGCCGTTGACCCGGCCGACGGACAGCTCGATCTCGTCCCGCAGTTCCTTGTAGGAGTCCACGCCCTCCCGGGACGGGCTGGCCACCTGCACCAGGCAGGCGTCCTCCACGCTCAGGCGGCCGTCCTCGAGCAGCTCGGAGAAGGCCTTGATGCGGTGCCGGATGCCCTTGGTGTAGTCCAGCCGGTCCACGCCCAAAAGGATGGTGCGCGGGTTGCCGAGTTCCTCGCGGATCTGCCGCGCGCGCGCCTGGATGTCCGGATCCTGAGCCAGGTCCGTGATGGTGTCCACGTCGATCGAGATGGGGAAGGCGGCCGCACCCACGGTGCGGGCGCCGCCGTCGTGCTCTGTCACCTGGACCGTATTGGAACGGAACGAGGAGCCCAGGATGCGCCGTACGGCACCCTGGAAGTTCGAGACGTCCGAGCGGCGCTGGAAGCCGATCAGGTCCGCCCCGAGCAGTCCTTCGAGCACGGGGCGGCGCCATGGCAGCTGGGCGTAGATCTCGACCGGCGGGAACGGGATGTGGTGGAAGTAGCCGATCCGCAGGTCCGGCCGGAGCCGGCGCAGGATCCGGGGCACCAGCTGCAGTTGGTAGTCCTGCACCCAGACGGTGGCCCCCTCGGCGGCGGTGGCGGCCGCGGCATGGGCGAAGCGGGCGTTGACCTGCTGATAGGTGTCCCACCACTGCCGGTGGAAGTCCGGGCGGGCAATCACGTCGTGATACAGCGGCCAGAGGGTGGAATTGGAGAACCCCTCGTAGTACTCGACCAGTTCACGCTCGGTCAGGGGCACGGGGATCAGATGCATGCCCTCATGGGTGAAGGGCTCCAGCGGCTCGTCCAGTTCCTCCTCCGGGGAACCACCCCAACCGACCCAGGCGCCCTCCTGCCGGGTCATGATGGGCGCCAGCGCCGTGACCAGGCCGCCGGGGGACCGGCGCCACGAGATGGTGCCGTCCTCCTCGACCACGCGGTCGACGGCCAGGCGGTTGGCCACGACCACGAGGTCGGAGTGGCCGGGCGCCGGTGGATCCTGGGCCAGCTTCTCGACGAACGGTACGGTGCCGGTGGGGATGTCGACGGTGGTGTTGTGCACTGCGGACCTCCTTGTCCTCTGTCGGTTCCGAGCCTATCTCCCGGGGCCGCCCGGACGGGTGGCCATCGTGTGAACAGGTTTCCCAGGTTGGACCGGTAGTCTGGCCCACGGCCCGCCGAAGGATGGTATGAGGGGATACCGGCCGGCTACATGACACCGCAGCGACCCCGAGAGTCAGGACGACAGGCAGGACCATGGCGACTAGCAAGAATCAAACGAAGGCCGAACGGCAGCAGACCGCCCGTGAGAAGGCCCGGCAGATGCAGGAGGAGCAGCGCCGCCAGGAGAAACGGCGCTCCCTCATGGTGCGCTGGGGTGTCGTGATCGGCGTCGTGGTGGTCATCGCCGTGGTGATCGGTGTCATCTTCATGAACTCGTCCCGCTCCATTCCCAACGCCGGCCCCGCGCCGAGCGCGGGCAACGACCAGGGCGGGATCACCCTCACCTCCACCACCGAACTCGCCCCGGGCGACGAAGGCCTCGAGGAGGTCGACGCCACGACGGTCGAGATCCCGGAGGCCACCGGCGAGCAGCCCGAGACCGTTCCCGACGCGGAGGCCCGCCCGGCCGGTGAGCCGGCGCAGATCATCGTCTACGCCGACGCCAACTGTGTGCACTGCGCCAGCTTCGAGACGGAGAACGCCGAGCAGCTGAACCAGTGGCTGGACGCCGGCGAGGTCACCGTGGAGTACCGCATGCTTGACTTCCTGGACAACCCCGCCACCGGCAATTACTCCTCCCGCGCCGCCAACGCAGCGACCTGCGTGGCGGAGAACTCCCCGGAGAACTACAACTCCTTCCTCAGCGAGATCTTCGGGGCCTACACCGGCCATGGCGGCCAGGGTCTGAGCGACGACGAGCTCAAGGACATGGCCTCCGGCCTCGGAGCTGACATCGACTCCTGCGTGGACGGCAACACCTACCGCCCCTACGTGACGTACTCCGGCGCCCAGGCCCGTGCCGCCGGCGTGGCCGGTACCCCGTCCGTGTGGGTCCAGGGCGAGAACTGGGCCACCGCGGAGCAGGGCCAGTCCTTCACCGACTGGGCCCAGGGCATCATGGACGCGTCCTGATCGCCTGATCCGCTACTCTGGAAGGGCCGGTTTCCGTCCACGTCAGCACGCTCGCTGGCAGGGTTCGGTGCCGGCCCTTCCCGCCTCCTTAGCTCAGCTGGCCAGAGCACCTGTCTTGTAAACAGGGGGTCACCGGTTCGAATCCGGTAGGGGGCTCCACCGCCGGGCCGGGACGTCGGGGTCAGAAACCGTCCGCCGGCCGGGCGCCGGGCGCATACAAGGACAGGGGACGCGGTCGCTGCCGAGGGTGGTGACCTGGACGTCTCCGACGACTTCCCCGGAGGACCACCGTGCCCGTCATCACCGCGCCCGCCGCCGTTTCACGCCCTGCCGGTCCGCGCCCCGCTCGTCCGAGCGGGATCCCGCGCCGACTCCTGACCCTTCTGCTGGCCACTGTCATGGTGCTGGCCGCCGGCCCGTTGTCGGGTGCTGCTGCGCCGGCGGGGGCCGCCACCCCGTCCACCTTCCCGGATGTCCCGGCGGCCCACACGTTCCACGAGGCGGTCACCTGGATGATCCAGCAGGAGATCACCACAGGCGAGTCCGACGGCACCTTCGGGGTGCACGAGGACATCCGCCGCGCCGAGGCCTCCGCCTTCCTGTTCCGGCTGATCGACCCGGACGTCATGCCACCCACGGTGAGCCCCTTCCCGAAGGATGTCCCCGCCGACCCGGAGTGGTACGCCTATACGCCGATCGCGTGGATGGCCACCGAAGGCATCATCAGCGGCTATACGGACCGGACCTTCCGGCCATACCGGTCCATCACCCGCGGGGAGATGGCCAAGATCCTCTACGGCGTGGCGGAGGCCGACGCCCCGCAGCCGTCCGAGAAGCCGTTCACGGACGTCCCCGCGGATTCGTCCTATGCGCAGTACATCGACTGGATGAAGTCCGAGGGCATCAGCCAGGGCTACGCCGGCGGGACCTTCCGCCCCGGGCGGCCGATCTCCCGGGGGGAGGCCGCCCAGCTCATCTGGAAGGTGGCCGGGGAGATGGGCTACGACACCACGGTGTTCCCCGTGTCCTTCACGGTGACCGGCTCCGGCTGGGGCCACGGCGTGGGCATGAGCCAGTACGGGGCGCGGGCGATGGCCGCGGGGGGAAAGACCTCTGGTCAGATCCTGGACCACTACTACCGCCCCGCTGTGGTGCGGGACGGCCCCAACCGGGTCAACGAGAACATCCGCGTCCACCTCGTCACCACGAAGAGGATCGCCGTGGGCGGCACGTCCAAGGTCCGGGTCCGGGCCTCCGGCTCAACGTCGGCCACCGAAACCACCGGTGCCGTGACGTTCACGGCGGACGGCGACCGGGTGGTCGCCACGCTTCCGGACGGGACACGGCAGAGCGGCGGGTCCGTGGCCCTCGAATGGACGGGGACGCGGTTCTGGAAAGGCGCCGCCTCCACCATCACGGTTCCCGACGCCAACGGCACCAGCACGGACCTGGTCCTGCGCCATGGCCGCGTCCAGGTCACCGTGAACGGCGGCGGTGAGCTCAACGTGGTCACCGAGCTGCGCATGAACGATGAGTACCTCTACGGGGTGGACGAGATGCCCTCGCTGTGGCCGGGCGCCGCGCTGGAGGCACAGACGGTGGCTGGGCGGTCCTACGCCCTGCGGAACATGGGCTCCCTGAGATCCGACTGCGACTGCCATGTCTACGACGACGTCCGTTCGCAGAAGTTCACCGGCTGGGCCAAGGAGAACGAGGGGGCCGGCGGAGTGTATGGCGCGCGCTGGAAGGCTGCCGTGGAGGCGACCTCGCAGAGGGTCCTCTTCCACAACGGCTCCGTGGCCGAGGCCACCTACTACTCCTCCAGCGGCGGCCACACCCGGGGCGCCGAGGAGCAGTGGGGCAACAAGGTGCCCTATCTGACCAGCCGGCCCGATCCCTACAGCCTCCAGGACGCGGCCAACAACCCCAACCGGAGCTGGACCGCCAGCCTCACCCCAGCGCAGATGGCCCGGGCCTTCGGCCTGCCCCACGTGGTCACGGTGGCGGAGACCGCGCAGAACAGCAACTCCGGCTACACGGACTGGATCACCGCCACGGCCTCGGACGGCACCACCGCCACGCTCACCGGCAACCAGTTCCGCTCCCGGCTGGGCCTGAAGAGCGCCTTCATCACCGCGGTGACACCCCGCTAAAGCGCAGGGCTCCGGGGTCACTGCCCGGCGGGGTCTGTCAGCCAGGCCTTGAGGTCGCCGTGCTGCTCGGGGTCGTACAGCGTCGCATCGGCGGTCGAGTAGACCGAGGGGACACCGCGGAGCCCGAAGTCGGAGAAGTCTGACATGGCGGCGGTGATCTGGGGGGTCCCACCGTCCTCGGTGACGCACTGCTCGACCGAGGCCGCGTCTCCGCCGATCTCATCGGCCTGGGCCACCAGGGTGGCATCGTCCGGCTGGGCTGTGGCCTGCTCGAAGAGCCAGGACTGGAAGGCGTGCAGCTTGTTGCCGGCCGCCTGGTCTCCACTCCCCGTGCCCGAATCCAGCGAACCCTCCAGGCAGTAGTAGGCGTTGGCGGCCCGAGTGGACCAGGACTCCGGATCGCCCTGGCCCAGGAAGTCCACGATGCGGTAATCGGCCTCCAGCTCGCCGCCGGACACCAGGCCGTGGATCAGGCCGCCGTTCTGCTCGTGGAACGCCGCGCAATGCGGGCAGGCGAAGTCCTCGAAGATCTGCACCCCGGAGGTTTCGGTCCCGGCGGCCTGCTCCGGTGCGGAGGACGACGAGCCGGCCGGGCCGGAGGAGCCGCCGTGCTCGGCATTGCGGATGGCATCGGCGCAACCTGTCAGGGCGACCACGGTGGCCGCCGCCAGGGCCAGGGTGACACCAAGCCGTGCCGGCCGGGCGGATGAGGTGGGGGAGGATGAAGCGGTCGCAGTGTTCTCGGCCATCGTGGTGCGCATGACTGCCATCCTAGGGGCGCTCCCGAAGGGCCGCGGCACCGTTTTCTGATTCACCGCCCGTTCTGGTAGGCTTTCATAGCTGTTGGCCCCTCGGCAGAGAGCAGGCCCGGCATGATGGATCTTTAGCTCAGTTGGTTAGAGCGTTCGCTTCACACGCGAGAGGTCGCTGGTTCGAGTCCAGTAAGATCCACCATCACCTGAAGGGCCCGAAGCGGGCCCTTCAGTCGTTAACAGGGCGGTATCTCACAGGACAGTACAGTGTTGTCCGGCGCCCGCCGGATCAGGATGCGGTGGCGGCTCAGCAGAGCTCGGCAGGGAAGGGAGCGGCGGTGGAGAAGATCCCCGAGATCCGGACAGGCTATCGGCACGCGCAGGAACCGCCCGCCGATCTCGCCCAGATCCCGATCATCAAGCCCACCCGGCGCTCACCGGAGGACTACCTCGACACCACCCCCGACGCCGGGGACGAGGCCGAACCGGAGGCCGCGCCTGCGCCGACGTCGGCCATCGACTTCGCGCTCGGCCCGGCCGCCGAGGCCGCGGGGCTTCCCCCGACGGGTGGGCACCCCACGGCGCCGCCCCCGGCCCCGTCTGTCGAGACCGCCGACCCGGTGCGCACGGATTCCGGCACCACCGTGGTGGGTGGGCCGACCGCCCCGGGCGGGGACGCCGGCGTCGGACCGGCCGATGCATCACTGACCGACACCCCGCTGACGGAACCGCCGGCCTCTGACCCGGTGCCGCAATCCGTGTTGGCGCCCTCCGACCCGACCACGGGGGAGACCCCGGAGACGGAACCGATCGGCACCACCGGCACCACCGGCACGGTCGGCGTCTCCGAGCGGGAGAAGAAGCCGTCGAAGGGCCGCCTGCGGTTCTCGGGCGGCTCTGCCTTCAAGCGGATGATGTTCTCGGAGCCGCTGCCGACCCAGTCGCTGGCCATCGTGAACCGGATCGCCATCAGCCCCTATGCGAACCCCTATCTGCGCACCACGCGCAACGCGGAGGCTGATGCCCGGACCACCCTGGACTTCGCGCTGAAACTCGGCGAGACCATGTTCCGCTTCGGGGCCGGCGCCCTGGAGGTGGAGACATCGATCATCGTGGTGACCCAGGCCTTCGGTATCCACGAGACCGAGGTGGACATCACCAACCAGTCCATCGCCCTGAACTACGCGCCCAGCGGGAAGACCCCCTACTCCCTGCACCGCGTTGTGCGGTCCTGGTCGCAGAACTATGCCGGGCTGGCCCTGCTGCACCGACTGGTCGCCGCGGTCGCCGCCGGGGAGATGGACCGGGACGAGGCCCAGCAGACCCTGGCGGACATCCGGCACAAGCCCAAGCCGTTCCCCGGGTGGCTGACCACCGTGGCCGCCGGCCTGTTCTCCGCCACCTTCGTGGTGTTCATCGGCGGCGGCGTGGTGGGCGCCGGGGTGGCCTTCCTGTCCATGATGCTGATGATGACCGTGGTGGACCTGCTGGGCCGGGCCCGGATCCCGGAGTTCTTCTCCATCATGGCCGGAGGGTTCATCGCCACGATGATCGCGCTGGTGCTGTACACGCTGGACGTGGACCTCGCGCCGTCTCTCGTGGTGGCCGGCGGCATCATGCTGCTGTTGCCCTCAGGCCGCTTCGTCTCCGCCGTGCAGGATGCCATCAACGGCTTCCCGGTCACGGCGGCCGGCCGTTTCGTCTCGGCCTTCCTCGTCTTCGCCGCCCTGATCGGCGGGATCGTGGCCGCCACCGTGTTCGCCTCCATGCTCGGGGTGCGCGAGCTCGACCTGGTCCAGGAGCCCTTCGCGGACTACCCGGTGTGGCTGCTGGGCATCCTGGTGTTCGCTGCCGCCACCTGGAACGGTATCTTCGAGCAGTCCGAGTGGCGGCTGCTGCTGCCCACCGCCGTGGTCTCCCTGACCGGCTATGCCGTCTACGTGGGTGCCGAGTTCATCGGCGTCGGGTCTCGATTGACGCCGGCCATCGCCGCCGTGGCGATCGGCGCCCTGGGGCGCTATGTGGCCCTGAGGATGGGCGCACCCCAGCTCGTGGTCGCCGTCCCCGGCATCCTCTTCCTGCTGCCGGGGCTGACGATCTTCCGCTCCATGTACAAGATCGCCATGGACACAGGGCAGATGATGGAAGGCGTCATCGGGCTCTTCAACGCCGCCGTCGTCATCATGGCCATCGCGGCGGGCGTGGTCCTCGGCGATACCATCGCGCGTCCGTTCACCACGGCCTTCCAGGCCAACGAACGGCGCCGCATCGGCCGTCGCTGACCGTGGCGCTCAGTCGATACGCCAGTCGATCGGGGTGGCACCGGCCTGCTGGAGCAGCTCGTTCGTCCGGCTGAAGGGCTTCGAACCGAAGAAGCCGCGGCGTGCGGACAGCGGCGAGGGGTGCGCGGACTCGACGATGCCCACGGGCCCGGCCGGCGGCGCCCACTCCTGCAGCACGGGGGCCATCTTCCGCGCATCGGCGCCCCAGAGGATCGCCACGAGCGGTGTGCCGCGGGATGCCAGGGCCTGGACGGCGGCCTGCGTGATGCCCTCCCAGCCGATGCTGCGGTGGCTGGCCGGCTCCCCGGCGGCCACCGTCAGCACGCGGTTGAGCAGCAGCACGCCCTGGTCCGCCCACGCGGTCAGATCCCCGTGGGCGGCGGGCGGCACGCCCACATCGCTGGAGAGCTCCCGGTAGATGTTCGCCAGTGAGCGCGGCAAGGGGGACACGTGCCGGTCCACCGCGAAACTCATCCCGATCGGGTGCCCCGGCGTCGGGTACGGGTCCTGCCCCAGGATGAGCACCTTCACCTGCTCGAAGGGCTGCCGGAAGGCGCGCAGCACGTTCTCCGGCGCGGGCAGGATCTGCTCTCCGGCCGCGCGTCGGGCCTGGATGGTCTGCCCGACGGCGGCCAGGGCCTCGCGCTGCGAGGCCAGGGAGCGTTCCCAGCCGGGATCCAAGGGGGCGATGAGGTCCACGTCGGCAGACTACCGGTCCGGACGGCATCGTGCGCCACGCGCCAGCCATCACGGGCAGAGTCGAATGACACCGGTGTAGTTCCGGGCGGTAGACTGTGGAGTACCCCGTTGGAAGGACCCCCATGACTGCAGCGAACGCCGCCGAGCCGGACGGTGCACCGACCCCGTCCGAGGGATCCGTAGAGGCCGCCGTGGACGCCTTGTCCGAACGCGACCGGGACATCCTGGACTTCGAGGACCAGTGGTGGAAGTACGGCGGAGCCAAGGACCAGGCCATTCGGGACCGGTTCTCGCTCTCGGCCACCACGTACTACCAGGTGCTCAACGGTCTGCTGGACCGCCAGGAGGCCCTGGCGCACAAGCCCATGCTCGTCAAGAGATTGCGTAGACTACGGACCACACGCCACCGTGCACGCAGTGCCCGGCGGCAGGAGGCCTGAACACCGCACTGGCGGTCGGGCCTTGTCCATCTCCATGACGTCCCCCGCTCATCCGGGAGCCACGCCGTGGAGCCGAGAATCTGGTGATGGTGGCCAATGACTCAGTACCCGCACGATCAATTCGACGATGTCCCCGTCTACCGGGACCGCAAGGGAACCCACCGGGCCGACCCGTCCCTGACGACCGGTTCCTCAGGCCTGGTGGGGATCTCCGTCGCGGCCGCGCTGGCCCTGGCCGTGGGAGCCTTCTCCTTCCTGGTCCTGCCGTCGCTGCTGCCCTCCGATCCGGCCAACGCCGGGGCCTCGGCCACGGCCTCCTCCACTGCCTCGGCCACGGCAGCCCCCACGGAGCCCAACGGGACCGATGTCAGCCCCACCGGCGAGATGACATCCTCACCGGCGGTGGTCGAATCCTCCGAGCCCCCCGAACCGTCCGAGGCCGCCGCCTCCGAAGAGTCGTCCGCCGCCGCGTCTGACCCGGCCGAGTCCGATCCGGCTGAGTCCGAGGCGGCCGCGGACACCGGGGACACCTCCGCCCCCGTGGAGGTCTACAACGCCTCCTCGGTCGGCGGCCTGGCCGGCCGGGTCTCCGGCACCCTGTCCTCCGGCGGCTTCACCGTGGCCGGCTCCGGGAACTGGCAGGGTTTCCCCGTGTCCGGCTCGGTGGTGTACTACTCGCAGAACGAGACCACTGCCCAGGCCGTGGCCGCCGAGCTGGGCCTTCCGCTGGTCTACGAGGACAGCGTGCCCGGCATCGCCGTGGTCCTCAGCTCCGACTACGCCGGCTGAAAAGCCGTCCCACAGACCGGCAGCCGTTTGCACTCGGAGGGTGCGAGTGCTAAATATGGACTAGCACTCTGAGGTCGTGACTGCCAATACCCGCAGGCATGCGGGTGGTCTCGGTCTCGGAGCAGACCTGAACGTGGTGAGGCCCGGCTCCGGGCCGTCCGTCGCGGGCACTGCACAGGTCAGTTGAACACTGCCAAGCAACGCCAAGGTCCAGAAAGGACAGTGCACACATGGCCAAGACCATTGCATTCGACGAAGAGGCGCGCCGCGGCCTGGAACGGGGTCTGAACACCCTGGCCGACGCGGTCAAGGTCACGCTCGGCCCCCGCGGCCGCAACGTGGTGCTCGAGAAGAAGTGGGGCGCCCCCACGATCACCAACGACGGCGTCTCCATCGCCAAGGAGATCGAGCTCGACGATCCGTACGAGAAGATCGGTGCCGAGCTCGTCAAGGAGGTCGCCAAGAAGACTGACGACGTCGCCGGCGACGGCACCACCACCGCCACCGTGCTGGCCCAGGCCCTCGTCAAGGAAGGCCTGCGCAACGTCGCGGCCGGCGCTGACCCGCTGTCCCTGAAGCGCGGCATCGAGAAGGCCGTCGCCGCCGTCATCGAGGAGCTCGTGGCCTCCGCGAAGCCGATCGAGACCAAGGAGCAGATCGCCGCCACCGCGTCCATCTCCGCCGCTGACACCCAGATCGGCTCGCTCATCGCCGAGGCGCTGGACAAGGTCGGCAAGGAGGGCGTCGTCACCGTCGAGGAGTCCCAGACCTTCGGCCTGGAGCTCGAGTTGACCGAGGGCATGCGCTTCGACAAGGGCTACCTCTCCGGTTACTTCGTCACCGACGCCGAGCGCCAGGAAACGGTGCTGGAGGATCCCTACATCCTCATCGTCAACTCCAAGATCTCCACCGTGAAGGACATGGTCGCCCTTCTCGAGAAGATCATGCAGTCCGGCAAGTCCCTGCTGATCATCGCCGAGGACGTCGAGGGCGAAGCCCTGGCCACCCTCGTGGTCAACAAGCTCAAGGGCACCTTCAAGTCCGTGGCCGTCAAGGCCCCGGGCTTCGGTGACCGCCGCAAGGCCATGCTGGCGGACATCGCCATCCTCACCGGCGGCCAGGTCATCTCCGAAGAGGTCGGCCTGACCCTGGAGAACGCCGGCATCGAGACCCTGGGCACCGCCCGCAAGGTCGTCATCACCAAGGACGAGACCACCATCGTCGAGGGTGCCGGCGACGCCGAGCAGATCGCCGGCCGCGTGGCCCAGATCCGCGCCGAGATGGAGAACACCGACTCGGACTACGATCGCGAGAAGCTGCAGGAGCGCCTGGCCAAGCTGGCCGGCGGCGTGGCCGTCATCAAGGCCGGTGCCGCCACCGAGGTCGAGCTCAAGGAGCGCAAGCACCGGATCGAGGACGCCGTGCGCAACGCCAAGGCAGCGGTGGAGGAGGGCATCGTTGCCGGCGGCGGCGTGGCCCTGACCCAGGCCGGTGCCAAGGCCTTCGGCAAGCTCTCCCTGGAGGGTGACGAGGCCACCGGCGCCAACATCGTCAAGGTCGCCATCGAGGCCCCGATGAAGCAGATCGCCTTCAACGCCGGACTGGAGCCGGGCGTTGTGGCTGCCAAGGTCCGCTCCCTGCCCGACGGTCAGGGCCTCAACGCCGCCACCGGCGAGTACGAGGACCTGCTGGCCGCCGGCGTCAACGATCCGGTCAAGGTGACCCGCTCTGCCCTGCAGAACGCCGCCTCGATCGCCGGTCTGTTCCTCACCACCGAGGCCGTCGTGGCCGACAAGCCCGAGCCGGCTGCGGCCATGCCGGGCGGCGACGACATGGGCGGCATGGGTGGTATGGGCGGCATGATGTGACCCAGTGACCCCTGAGGTCCACTGAGCGCCCAGCTCTCACGGAACCCCCGCCTTCTCGCTTTCAGTCGAGTTGGTGGGGGTTCCGGCGTTTAACACCAACGCCGACTCGACTGAAGACAGGGGGACGTGGGTCAGCGGGTCCAGTGCCGGGAGGTGGGGTGCAGTTCGGCGGACAGGTTCCGCCGAGCCTGGCGCTCCCAGAGCCTCATGCCGGTGGCGGTCCGGTACAAGGGGTCCAGATCCAGCAGGGACTGGACGACGCCGGCCCGCCCGGTGGCGAAGTCAGCGTCCAGTACGTGCGCGAAGTCCCGGCGAACGGCGGCCAGGTAGCGGGCGTAGTCGCCCCGGGACCGGCCCAGCACCTCCAGGTCGGCGTCACTGAACACCGCCCCCGTCCGGTCGCCGGGGGCCGGGTCGTGCGTGGCGGTCATCCGCACCAGCCGCGCCGTCTCCTCGATCTCCGGATCCGGAAGGCCCACCTCGGACAGGGCCTGTTCGGCCAGCACGGCGGAGTCCTCCTCGTCCTGGCCCGCCGGCAGGGCCGGGTCGCCCCGGTAGACGGCGTCGTGGAACCAGGCGGCCAGCTTCACGCTTCGGGTCCACCGGCCGCAGTCCTCACCGTGCCTGACCAACACGTCGATGGCCTTGAGCACGGCCAGCAGGTGCGAGCGGTCGTGGTAGTGCCGGTGCGGCTCTGACCATCGGGCCAACAGGTCCGTCACCACCGGTTCCCGCTCCAGGGGAGAGGCCCCGGGGAACAGCCGATTGAATCGCTGGGTGAGGATCTTGTCCAGCTTGCCGGCCCGCTGGACTGCCGGGATGCGCAGCCCGGAGGCCACGAGCCGGCGGACCAGATCCGCGCCGCTGACCTCCTCGGCGCCGCGTGCCACCAGTTCCGCATAGCGCTCCACGGGGACGTCGTAGTGGTCGCCGTCGAAGGCACGCCGGGAGACGCCGGCCGCCGCTGCGAAGGCGTGCAGTTCCTCGAGCGAGCGGTCCGAGACCAGGTGGGAGAACACGGTGCCGTGGGCCGGCCACCGCGCCGGATCGATCAGCACCGTCATAGCGCCCATCCTAGTTTTCCGTCGAGTTGGGGTGGGTG
>NZ_JALDXU010000055.1:0-22330 GCF_032154715.1 Citricoccus sp.
CAGCCTCCGCCGGCGCACCGGACGCCCCGAGCGCAGGAGGGACCCGCTGATGCTGACACTGACGGACGTGAACAAGACGTTCTTCCCGGGCACCGTCAACGAGCGGCGCGCCCTGCGGGGGATCGAGCTGCACCTGGGCAAGGGCGACTTCGTGACGGTGATCGGCTCCAACGGGGCGGGCAAGTCCACGGTGCTGAACGTGATCTCCGGCGGACTGTCCCCGGACTCCGGCACCGTGACGATCGACGGGCGCAATGTCACGAAGCTCAAGGACTACCGCCGCGCCGCGCTGGTCGGTCGCGTCTTTCAGGACCCGATGGCGGGCACCGCACCGCATCTGAGCATCGAGGAGAACATGGCGATCGCGGACAAGCGCGGTGCCACCCGGATGCTGGGTCGAGGTGTCACCAACACCAAGCGCCGCCGCTTCGCGGAGGAGCTCTCCGTCCTGGAACTGGGCCTCGAGGACCGGCTCAAGGCCAAGGTCGGCCTGCTCTCCGGCGGCCAGCGGCAGGCCCTCAGCCTGCTCATGGCCACGTTCTCGGACCCGCGGATCCTGCTGCTGGACGAGCACACCGCCGCCCTGGACCCGCAGCGCGCCGAGCTGGTGACCCGGCTGACCGAGCAGATCGTCACCGACAAGGGACTCACCACGCTGATGGTCACGCACAACATGGAGCAGGCCCTGCGGGTGGGCAACCGACTGGTCATGATGCACGACGGTCAGATCATCCTCGACCTCGACGAAGAGCAGAAGCGCGGCAAGACCGTGCGGGACCTGCTGGGCGAGTTCGAGAAGATCAAGGGGGCCACGCTGGACGACAAGACCCTGCTCCAGTAGGCGCCGGCGCCGGGCCCCTTTCCGGCCGATCCGCGGTCGCCCGGTACGGCGGCTGGCGGGGCCCCCCTGCACGTGACAGGGTGACCCCACCGCACCCTGATGTCGAGGTCCCGGGCCAGGATGAGCCTTGGGGACGAGGAGATGATGGATACCACCTTCAAACTCATAGCAATCCTGTTGTACTTCGCCGCGATGCTGGCCATCGGCTTCTACGCATCCCGGAAGAACAACGACCTCGACGACTACATGCTGGCCGGTCGAAAGCTACCGCCGTTCGTGGCGGCGCTCTCCGCGGGCGCCTCGGACATGTCCGGCTGGCTGCTCCTCGGCCTGCCCGGCGCGGTCTACGCCTCTGGTCTGGTCGAGGCCTGGATCGCCGTCGGCCTGACCATCGGTGCCTGGCTGAACTGGAAGTTCATCGCCCCGCGCCTGCGGTCCTACACCGAGGTGGCCCGGAACTCCATCACCATCCCCTCATTCCTGGAGAACCGCTTCCGTGACCGCACGCACCTGCTGCGGATCGTGGCCGGCGGGATCGTGCTGGTGTACTTCACCTTCTACGTGTCCTCCGGCATGGTGGCCGGGGGAAAGTTCTTCGAGTCCTCCTTCGGCTCGACCTACCTGGCCGGCATGCTGCTCGTGGCCGGCGTGACCATCGTCTACACCCTGTTCGGCGGCTTCCTCGGCGCCTCGCTCACGGACGTGGTGCAGGGCCTGCTCATGCTGGCCGCGCTCATCGCCGTCCCGGTGGTCGCGATCATCAACCTGGGTGGTTGGGGCGAGATGGTGAGTCTGATCGAATCCGCGGACGCCGGAATGGGGGAGGGCACCAACCGGCTGTCCTTCCTCGCCAACGCCACGTGGGTCGGCGTGATCTCCGCGCTGGCCTGGGGTCTGGGCTACTTCGGCCAGCCGCACATCATCGTCCGCTTCATGGCCCTGCGGTCATCGAAGGACGCCGTGGCCGGACGTCGCATCGGCGTTGCCTGGATGGCCATCTGTGCCTTCGGCGCCATCATGACCGCGCTGGTGGGCATCGCCTACTTCCAGGCGAACCCCGGCACCACGCTGGATGACCCGGAGACCGTGTTCCTGGTCCTGGCCCAGATCCTCTTCCACCCCTTCGTGGCCGGACTGGTCCTCGCGGCCGTGCTGGCCGCCGTGATGTCCACGATCTCCTCCCAGTTGATCGTGTGTTCCTCCGCCCTGGTGGAGGACCTCTACAAGCTCTTCGGCCGCAAGGCCAGCGCGCGGAAAGAGCTGTGGCTGGGCCGCGGCGGTGTGATCCTGGTGGCCGTCATCGCGATCATCATCGCCCTCGATCCCGAGGCCAGTGTCCTGGAACTCGTCAGCTTCGCGTGGGCCGGCTTCGGCGCCTCCTTCGGGCCGGTGGTGATCCTGGCCCTGTTCTGGAAGAAGTTCAACGCCTGGGGCTCCCTGTCCTCACTGGTGGTCGGCGCCGTCATCGTCTTCTGGTGGGGCAACATGCCGGACGAGGCCTGGGGCGGGGTCTTCGAGATGTACGAGATCGTGCCCGGCTTCGTGCTGGCCGCCATCGCGGGCAGCATCGTCTCCCTGGTGACCCACCGCCCGCAGGCTGCGAAGACGGCCGAGATCAGCGCCGAGTTCGACGAGGCCGTCGCCGTGTCCAAGGGCAAGGAGTTCGTCGCCTCAAAGGCCTGAAGGAGACGGGAGGACGGTTCACCCGGGGCGCCGAGCCGTCACCCGTGGGCCCCGGTAGCCGCGCAGCGCCGCGTCCTGGCGCATTCCCAGGGACAAATACAGGGCGTGCGCCGCGGCCCGGGACTCCCGCACCGTCAGGTGCAGCATTCCGGGGTCGCCCGCGGCCAGGAGCCGTTCGGCGAGTCCGATGACGAGCCGGCGGCCCACTCCATGGCGCCGGGCCCCGGGGAGCACGGCCGTGAAGTCCACATAGGCCTGACCGTCGTCCTGGAGGGAGCCCGCAGCGTAGCCGAGCACCGCTCCGGTGGAATCCTCGGCCACCACGGTGTGGTGGCGGGAGAGCAGCTGGGCCGCGGTCGCGTAGGCCTCGCCGAACTCGGCCGTGTGCAGCGGTTCCAGGAGACCGATGTCGGCCGGTTCCGCCGGGCGGATGCGCACCGGTTCTCGGCGGCGCACCGGGGCCGGCTGTTCTGACGGTGCGGCGGGATCCGCCCATCGCGCCGCAGTGGAGGCCGGGACCACCATGGCGTAGTTCACCTCCGTGGCGGTCCAGCCCAGGCCGGTGGCCAGGTCGGCCATGGACCCGTTGGCCACGTGGCCGCACATCTCGAAGCGTTCCACTCCCGCCGGGACGGCGTCGCACACGGCCGCCACCAGGGCGGCGCCGTGGCGGTCCACCTGCTCCGGAGCGCCCCACGGACCGTGGACCCAGGCCAGGGACGGCTCCGGATCCCAGTCGACGGTGCACGCGGCGAGGATCGTGCCGTCCTGCTCCACGGTCCTCAGGTTCCGCAGCCAGGGCTGGTCCAGGCCGTCAAGCTCGGCCTCGATCCCGGCGGCGTCCTCCCCGAGGAAGGCGGTACCGGTGGCCGGGTCCTGTTGGCAGGCGATGATGAAGGCCAGGGCGTCGCTTCTCTGCACGGGTCTCTTCACTGGCTCTCCGTCGAACGGGCTGCTCTCGGCCATGACGGCATCGTCTGCCCTACGATGGCGTGATGGAAGAGCTGGCTGCCGAACTCGTCGACCACCGTTGGGGCTCCGACGCCCCGGGCCAGCCGTGGCTGGGCTTCGAGGCCTGGGGCCGGTTGCACGGTTCGGACGGCTGCAACCACCTCAGGGGGGAGTGGACCGTGACGGCGGAGCGGATCGATTTCGGCCGTCTGGTCTCGACGATGATGTTCTGCGAAGGCGTGGACACCTGGCTCAACGGCGCCGTGGCCGCTCGGCTTCTCCAGGACTCGTCCGGAGATCGGCTCGAGATCCTCGATCCGGCCGGCCGGGTCATCGGCGCCCTGCCTCGGGCCGTCCCGGACGCCGCGACCACCGCGTGACATCCACGAACTCCATACTCACGGTGTACCGGCGACGCGGCCACGAAAGGGATTGAGGGGGAGAAAAGTGGAGAGGGTGGTGCCCCCGGCAGGAATCGAACCTGCGGCCTTCTGCTCCGGAGGCAGACGCTCTATCCCCTGAGCTACGGAGGCGGGGGTCTCTCAATCGGCGGGCCGATCAGGACTCGATCACCCTACCCCATGCGGGGCCGGTGCGGGAAACCGGCTGGCGGTCCGCCGCCGGTCCCCCTCCGGTTACGGACGGGGACCGGCAGAACATTAGACTGTCGCGGGTGACCCCCGAAGACCTTTCCACAGCCCTGGCCGCTTGCCTGCAGGATGCCGTTGATTCCGGCGAGATCTCTGTGGAGGTGCCCACCACGATCAAGGTGGAGCGACCGAAGAACCGAGAGCACGGTGACTGGGCCACCAATGTGGCCATGCAGCTGGGCAAGAAGGCCGGCCTGGCCCCGCGTGACCTCGCGGCGCTGCTCGCCGAGAAGCTGGGGCAGGTCCCCGGTGTGGCCCGGGTGGACATCGCTGGCCCCGGCTTCCTGAACATCACGCTCGACGCCGCGGCCGCCGGTGAGCTGGCCCGCACCGTCGTCGAGGCCGGAGCGGCCTATGGTCGGAACACCGCGCTGGCGGGCAGGGTGGTCAACATGGAGTTCGTCTCCGCGAACCCCACGGGGCCCCTGCACATCGGCCACACGCGCTGGGCCGCGCTCGGCGACGCGATCTCCCGGTTATTGCGCGCCTCGGGGGCCGAGGTCACGGCCGAGTACTACATCAACGACGCCGGCCACCAGATGAACGTATTCGCCCAGTCGGTCCACCACCGCCTGCACGGCCTGCCCGTCCCGGAAGGCGGCTACCCGGGCGAGTACATCCAGGACCTGGCCACCCAGGTGCGCACCGAACACCCGGACATCACCGCCCTCACCGAGGAGGCCGCCCTCCCGATCATCCGCGAGGCCGCCTACCGCCACCAGATGCAGGACATCCGGGACACGCTGGGTCACTTCGGCGTGCACTTCGACGTCTGGTTCTCCGAGAAAGAATTGCACGAGTCCGGCGCCATCGGGCACGCCGTCCAGCGGTTGCGCGAGCAGGGGCACATCGATGACCGCGAGGGCGCCGTCTGGCTGCGCACCACCGACTTCGGGGACGACAAGGACCGCGTGCTCATCCGCGCCAACGGCGAGCCCACCTACTTCGCCGCGGACGCCGCGTACTACCTGTCCAAGAAGGACCGCGGCTTCAACGAGAAGATCTACCTGCTCGGTGCGGACCACCACGGCTACGTCGGCCGCCTCAAGGCCATCGCCGCCTGCGCCGGTGACGACCCGGCCCGCAATATCGAGGTGCTCATCGGCCAGCTGATCTCCGTCAACGGGGCCAAGCTGTCCAAGCGGGCCGGCAACATCATCGAACTGAAGGACCTCATCGACTGGCTCGGTGCGGACGCGCTGCGCTACTCGCTGGCCCGGTATCCGGCGGATTCCCCCATCACCATGGACCCGGAGATCCTCACATCGAAGACCAATGACAACCCGGTGTTCTACGTGCAGTACGCCCATGCCCGTTCCCGGGGCGCGGCCCGCACGGCCGAGGCGGCCGGCGTCGACCGTTCCGTCTTCGACGCCGGACTGCTGACGCACGCGACCGAATCGGATCTGCTGGCCCGGCTCGGCGAATTCCCGTCGATCGTGGCCCAGGCCGCCGAATTCCGCGAACCGCACCGCGTGGCCCGCCATCTGGAGGTCATCGCCGGGGCCTACCACGCGTGGTACGGGGCCTGCCGGATCGTGCCGGTCGCCGGGGACGACGGCCAGCGCGGGGAGATCACGGACCTCAACCGCACCCGCCTGTGGCTCAACGAGGCCACCGCGCAGGTGCTCGCCAATGGACTCGACCTGCTGGGCGTGAGCGCCCCGGAACGGATGTGACCGTGACTGATTCGACGGCCCACGCCTCGCCGTTGGCCCCCGACTGGCTCGACTACCCCGAAGATCCGAACGCCCTGGTCACCAAGCTCTGGGCCGCCGGAGTGGAACGGAACGACGACGGCGAGATCGCCGTCCAGGGCCTGCCCGCCTCCCAGCTGGCCCGGGACTACGGGACACCCCTCCTGGTTCTCGACGAGGACGACTTCCGCTCACGCGCCCGCGCCTTCCGCGACGCGTTCACTGAGGCCTTCGCGGAACTGTGCGGCGGCGTGGACGTCTATTACGCCGGAAAGTCGTTCCTCTGCACCGCGGCGGCCCGCTGGGTGAGCGAGGAGGGTCTGCGCGTGGACACCGCCTCCGGGGGCGAGATGGCCACCGCGCTGCGCGCCGGCGTCGAGCCCGCGCACATCGGACTGCACGGCAACAACAAGTCCGATGACGAGATGCGCCGGGCCCTGGCCGCCGGGGTCGGGCGCATCGTCGTGGACTCCCTGGACGAGCTGGACCGGCTCGCCGAACTGGCCGCGGAGGCCGGCGCGGTCGCGCCCGTGATGCTGCGTCTGACGCCCGGCGTGCACGCCCACACCCATGAGTACATCGCCACGGCCCACGAGGACCAGAAGTTCGGGCTCTCGATGGCGGGGCCGGACGGGTCTGTTGGAACCGACGGGGCGGCGGGCACGGCCGGGTCGCCGGCCGCCGCGGCCGTCGCGCGCGCCCTGGCCGCCACCTCCATCGACCTGCGCGGACTGCACTGCCACATCGGCTCGCAGATCTTCGAGCCCGAGGGCTTCGGCGTCGCCGCCGAGAAGCTGCTGGGCTTCCTCGCCGAGATCAAGGCGGAGCACGGCGTCGAGCTGGAGGAGCTGGACCTCGGCGGCGGCCACGGCATCGCCTACACCGCCGCGGACACCCCGCGGACCCCGCAGGACATCGCCACCACGCTGGCCGACGTGGTCGGCGCGGCCTGCGCGGCGCTGGGGATGGCCTGCCCACGGATCTCCATCGAGCCCGGCCGCGCCATCTCCGGCCCAGCCGCCTTCACCCTGTACGAGGCCGGTGTCCGCAAGACCGTGACCGTGGACGGGAAGGGGGGCGCCACCCATCCGCGCCGCTATGTCTCCGTGGACGGGGGCATGTCAGACAACGCCCGGCCCGTGCTCTACGAGGCCGACTACTCGGTGGCGCTGGCCTCCCGTGCCTCCGGCGCGCCGGCGGTGCTCTCCCGGGTGGTCGGCAAGCACTGCGAGTCCGGGGATATCGTCGTCAAAGACGCCTACCTGCCGGAGGACGTGGCCCGCGGCGACCTGCTGGCCGTGCCCGCCACCGGTGCGTACTGCCACTCACTGTCCAGCAACTACAACATGCTCACCCGGCCGGCCGTCGTCGCGGTCCACGGCGGGCAGGCCCGCGTGATCATCCGCCGCGAAACCGAAGAGGACCTCTTCGCCCGCGAGACCGGGCTGTAGCGGCCCCCCGGCTTGTCCACCCCGACTTCTCGTTCCTGACTTTTCCCACTCCCAGAACCATCTCCCAGAACCAACGGAGGACCATGACCGCCACGACCCCGTCCGCGCCGCACGCCCCACAGCCGGCCCTGAAGATCGCGCTGCTGGGCGCCGGCACCGTCGGCTCCCAGGTGGCGCGGATCCTCACGGAGGACGCCGAGATGCTGGCCGCGCGCGTGGGCACGCGCCTGGAGCTGGCCGGCGTCTTCGTCCGCAACCCGGACGGACGTCGCGACTACCAGCTGCCCCGCGAGCTGTACACCACGGATGCCGAGGCGCTGGTGGACTCCGCCGACATCGTGCTGGAGCTGATGGGCGGCATCGAGCCGGCCAAGTCGCTCATCGAACGGGCCATCGGCAACGGCTCGGCCGTGGTCACCGGCAACAAGGCCCTGCTCGCCCAGTCCGGCTCGGAACTGTTCGCGGCGGCCGCCGAGGCCGGCACCCAGCTCTCCTTCGAGGCGTCCGTGGCCGGGGCCATCCCCATCCTGCGCCCGCTGCGGGACTCCCTGGCGGGGGACACCGTCACCCGCGTGATGGGTATCGCCAACGGCACCACGAACTACATCCTGGACCAGATGGACACCACCGGGGCGGCCTTCGATGATGCCCTCGCCGAGGCCCAGGAACTCGGCTACGCCGAGGCCGACCCGACGGCGGACATCGAGGGACATGACGCGGCCGCCAAGGCCGCGATCCTCGCCAACCTGGCCTTCCACGCACCCTTCCGGATCGACGAGGTCTACTGCGAGGGCATCACCAGGATCACCGCCGCGGACAACGAGGCCGCCTCCGAGGCCGGCTACGTCATCAAGCTGCTGGCAATCGCCGAGAGGATCACGGCCGGTGACGGGACCGCCGGCGCCGTCCTGCGCGTGCACCCGACCCTGTTGCCGCGCGAACACCCGCTGGCCGCCGTCCGCGGCGCGTTCAACGCCGTCTTCGTCGAGGCGCAGAACGCCGGCGAGCTGATGTTCTACGGCCCCGGCGCGGGCGGGGCGCCCACGGCCAGCGCCGTCATGGGGGACACCGTGTCCATCGCCCGCCGGCTGGTCCGCGGCGGCGCCGGACGCACGCACACCCCACGGTCCGTGGTGCCGGCCCTGCCCGTGGGGGAGGCGCGCACCAGTTATATGGTGGTCATCCGCGTGGCGGACCGCCCCGGAGTGCTGGCCGCCATCGCCTCGGCCGTCGCCGAGCACGGGGTCTCGATCGTGTCCATGCGCCAGGTCCCCCTGGCAGAGGATGACCTCGTCGTCGAGGAATCCGATGAGGCCTACACCGATGAGGCGCCCGAGTCGGTCTTGCGCATCATCACGCACGAGGCCAAAGAGCAGAACCTGGCGGCCACCGTGGCCACCATCAAGGAATTGGACGTCGTGACCGAAGTGGTCTCGGTCCTGCGAGTCGAAGGGAACTGAACACAGTGGCACACCAATGGCGCGGGGTCATCCGCGAATACGCCGACCGCCTGCCCGTCAGCAAGAGCACCCGCGTGGTCACCCTCGGCGAGGGCGGCACGCCGCTGATCGAGGCCCCGGCCCTGTCCCAGCTCGTGGACGGTGAGGTGTGGGTGAAGTTCGAGGGCATGAACCCCACCGGCTCCTTCAAGGACCGCGGCATGACCATGGCCATCACCGCCGCCGTGGAGCAGGGCGCGAAGGCCGTGGTCTGCGCCTCCACCGGCAACACCTCGGCCTCTGCCGCCGCCTACGCGACCCAGGCCGGGCTGACCTGCGCCGTGCTGGTCCCGGACGGCAAGATCGCCCTGGGCAAGCTCTCGCAGGCCATTGCCCACGGTGCCACCCTGCTGCAGGTGGACGGCAACTTCGACAACTGCCTGGACGTGGCGCGCAAGCTCTCGGAGAACTACCCGGTCTTCCTCGTCAACTCGGTGAACCCGAACCGCATCGAGGGGCAGAAGACCGGTGCGTTCGAGGTCGTGGACGCCCTGGGTGACGCCCCGGACTACCACCTGCTGCCCGTCGGCAACGCCGGCAACATCACCGCCTACTGGAAGGGCTACCAGGAGTACTCCCAGCCCTACACCAACCCCCACCCGGGCGCCGTCCCGGCCGGCTCCGAGCCGGTCGAGCTGCCCGCCGTGGCCACCCGGACCCCCACGATGTGGGGCTTCCAGGCCGCCGGTGCGGCACCGATCGTCCTCGGGCACCCGGTGACCGAGCCGGACACCATCGCCACCGCCATCCGCATCGGCAACCCCGCCTCCTGGGAACAGGCCGAGGCGGCCCGCGACGAGTCCGGCGGCATGATCGACTCCGTCACCGACGAGGAGATCCTCGCCGCCCACCGCTGGCTGTCCGCCCGGGAGGGCGTCTTCGTGGAGCCGGCCTCCGCCGCCGGCGTGGCCGGACTCATCAAGCACCATGCCCTCGGCAACGTCCCGGCCGGCAAGCGCTGGGTCATCACCGTGACCGGTCATGGCCTGAAGGACCCGCAGTGGGCCCTGAGGAATGCGGACGGCTCGGACATCGAACCGCAGAAGGTGCCGTTCGACGTCGTGGCCGTGGCCGAGGCCCTGGGGCTCGCCTGATGCCGAACCGGCCAGAGCAGGGTGTGGTACCGAGCCGGGTGCCGGGCCTGGAAGCGGGGTTGGCCCAGGGGCTGCGGAACGTGCCCGCCGGGCTCACGGTGCGTGTCTCCGTCCCGGCGACCTCGGCGAACCTCGGCCCCGGATTCGACTCCATGGGCCTCGCCCTCGACCTGCGGGATGACGTCGAGGTGACCACCGTGGACGAGGGTTTCTCAGCCGTGGTGCACGGCGAGGGAGCCGGCACCGTGCCCACCGACGCCTCACACCTGGTGATCGCCACGCTGCGCGCCTATCTGCTCGAGCGCGGCTGGGAGGTGCCCGGGCTGGAGTTGGTGGCCACCAACCGAATCCCGCATGGCCGCGGGCTCGGCTCCTCGGCCGCGGCCCACGCCAGTGCCATCCTGCTCGCCGACGCCCTGCTGCCGGAGGAGGAACGCGCCTCCGGGGCGGACCTGCTCAACGCGGCCTCGCACCTGGAGGGCCACCCGGACAACGTGGCGCCGGCCCTGACCGGGGGGCTCACCGTCTCCTGGGAGGAGGACGGTCGTTACCGGTCCTCAGCCATGAGGCCGCATGCCGCGGTGGTGCCGGTGGTGGCGATCCCCGCGCAGCCGCTGAGCACCGAGACCGCCCGCGGGCTGCTGCCCGCCCAGGTGCCGCACCACGTGGCGGCCGCGAACGCCGGCCGAGTCGGACTGCTGGTGCACGCACTGACACACGAGCCGTCACTGCTGCTGGCCGGCACGCGCGACTGGCTGCACCAGGACCAGAGGGAGCCGGCCATGCCGGAGTCCGTCGGACTGGTGCGGGACCTGCGCCGGCAGGGCCTGGCCGCCGTGGTCTCCGGGGCCGGCCCGACCGTCATGGTGCTCGCCGACGGTAGGGACCAGGCGGATCGCGCCCGGGTGGCCCTGCAGGCTGGCCTCAACGGGTCCGCGCAGTCGTGGCGTGTCAGCATTCTGCCCGTGGACGCCGCGGGTGCTAAGGTGGAGACACACCGCTCAGGCCAGCCCATCTCGGGCTGATGCCGACGGGATTCCGCCGAGAGCGCGGATCCCGTGGTCGGTGGGAATCCAGGCTCCACGCGGACCAGTACGGTCCCAGCGGGCTTCGGCCTGTCTTGGCTCCCTGGATTGGACTCTCCCGGATCGAATCCGATCCGGTACTGAATCCCGGTTTTCAGCCACCTGCTCAGGTGGCAGCCGGTACACACTTCGCGGGATCCCTCCAGTCGGATCCTGCCTGACGAGGGAGAAGGAACCTTCGTGACCGAAACCACTGAACTGCCCACGGCCTCCGCGGGCAATTCCGCCGAGGCACCAGCCGCGGCTGCCACCACCGCCGCCGCCCAGACAGGTGGCGGCCTGGCCGGCCTGAAGCTGGCACAGCTGCAGGCCCTGGCCTCCCAGCTCGGCATCACCGGGGGATCCCGGATGCGCAAGTCCGACCTGGTGGCCGCCATCTCCAGCCACCAGCGCGGCGGCTCCGTCGCGGACCGCAAGCAGGCTGAGGGCGCGTCCGGCGCCGCTGCCGGATCAGACGGCAAGGCCGCTGACAGCAAGGCCGGTGCTGACGACGGCGCGGCCGCACCGAAGCGCCGGTCCCGCAGCAGCAAGGCCGCCCAGGCCGAGCAGAAGCAGGCCGAGCAGTCAGCTGACCAGAACCAGCCGGACTCATCGGCCGACCAGCCGACCGACCAGAATCAGGCCGCGACGTCGGCCGCCGGCGCCGAGGGCGGCGCTCCCGAGCGCCCGGCCCGCCGGACCCGTTCGCGCCGCGCCGAGTCGGCAGCCGGCACCACCGGCGAGGACCGGTCCGTCTCCGCGGAGACCTCGTCCGAGGGGGCCGCGGAGTCCCGGAACGGAGCCGGCGACGGTACCGGTCAGGGGACCGACGGACCACAGGAGCGCGCCAACGACCGGAACGCCCGCGGCGACCGCAACAACCGTTCCGGCCGGGGCGACCGGAACGACCGGAATACTCGCAGCGACCGCAATGCCGACCGCAATGACCGGAACCAGGACCGCAACGAGCGGAACCAGGACCGCAACGAGCGGAACGCCGATCGCCAGCAGGACAACAAGTCCGACAACGATCAGCAGTCCGGCAGCCGGGGCTCCAACCGGAACAACGACCGGAACAACGACCGCGACGAGGACAGCCGCCGCAACCGCCGCAACCGCAACCGCAACGACCGCAACCGCAACCGCCGCGGTCGCAGCGGCCCCGAGGTCGATGACACCGAGATGACCGAGGACGACGTGCTGCTGCCCGTCGCCGGCATCCTGGACGTCCTGGACAACTACGCCTTCGTGCGGACCTCCGGCTACCTGCCCGGCCCGAACGATGTGTATGTCTCGTTGTCCATGGTCAAGAAGTACGGCCTGCGCAAGGGCGACGCCGTCGTGGGCGCCATCAGGGCCCCCCGGGACGGCGAGAGCCAGAACAACAGCAACGCCGGCGGTGGGAACCGGCAGAAGTTCAACGCCCTGGTGCGTCTGACCTCCGTCAACGGCCAGCAGGCCGAGGACAGCCCCAAGCGCACCAAGTTCAACGACCTGGTGCCGCTGTACCCGCAGGAGCGTCTGCGCCTCGAGACCGACTCCAAGCTGGTCGGCCCGCGCGTGATCGACCTGGTCTCGCCGATCGGCAAGGGGCAGCGCGGTCTCATCGTCTCCCCGCCGAAGGCCGGCAAGACGATGATCCTGCAGTCCATCGCGAATGCCGTCACCACCAACAACCCCGAGGTGCACCTCATGATGGTGCTGGTGGACGAGCGTCCGGAAGAGGTCACCGACATGCAGCGCTCGGTCAAGGGCGAGGTCATCGCCTCGACCTTCGACCGTCCGGCCGATGACCACACGACCGTGGCCGAGCTGGCCATCGAGCGGGCCAAGCGACTCGTGGAGATGGGCCGCGACGTGGTGGTCCTGCTGGACTCCATGACCCGTCTGGGCCGTGCCTACAACCTGGCCGCGCCGGCCTCCGGCCGCATCCTGTCCGGTGGCGTGGACTCCTCCGCGCTGTACCCGCCGAAGCGGTTCTTCGGTGCTGCCCGCAACATCGAGAACGGTGGCTCCCTGACCATCCTCGCCACCGCGCTGGTGGAGACCGGTTCCAAGATGGACGAGGTCATCTTCGAGGAGTTCAAGGGCACCGGCAACATGGAATTGCGCCTGTCCCGCCAGTTGGCGGACAAGCGCATCTTCCCGGCCGTCGACGTCAATGCCTCCGGCACCCGCCGCGAGGAGAACCTCCTGACCTCCGACGAGATCAAGATCATGTGGAAGCTGCGCCGGGTCCTGTCCGGCCTGGACACGCAGCAGGCGCTGGAGATCCTGACGAACAAGATCAAGGAGACGCAGTCGAACGCCGAGTTCCTCATGCTGGTCTCCAAGACCACGTTGGGTTCCAAGGGCGAGAAGTAGCGACCCACCCTGGCCCCCGTCCCTCCGCCGTCATCAGCAGCCCGGTATCCACCGGGCACTGGACGGCGGAAGGGACGGGGGCCACGTCGTTCACCCCGCCACGGGCACCACCCCTGACTGAAGGAAGACACCCATGTTCGAATCCGTGCAGGATCTGCTGGACGAGCACCGTGAACTGACCGAGAGACTCGCGGACCCGGCCGTGCACCAGGACCAGGTCCTGTCCCGGAAGCTGGGCCGTCGCTTCGCCGAGCTCGGTGCCATCGTCGCGGCGCACCGGGCCTGGACCCAGGCCGAGGCCGATCTGGCCGATGCCCGCGAGCTCGCCGAGGACGACGACGAGTTCGCCGCCGAGGTGCCTGGCCTGCAGGCCACGGCGGAGCAGGCCACGGAGAAGCTGCGCCGGTTGCTCATCCCCCGGGACCCGGCCGACGCGCGGGACGCCATCCTCGAGATCAAGGGCGGCGAGGGCGGCGAGGAGGCCGCCCTCTTCGCCGCGGACCTGCTGCGGATGTATGTGCGCTTCGCCGAGTCCAAGGGCTGGAAGACGGAGATCCTCTCCACCACGGAGTCTGATCTCGGCGGCTACAAGGATGTCCAGGTCGCGATCAAGGGCAAGTCGACTGACCCGGCCGAGGGGGTCTACGCCCAGCTCAAGTTCGAGGGCGGAGTGCACCGCGTGCAGCGCGTCCCCGTCACCGAGTCGCAGGGCCGGATCCACACCTCGGCGGCCGGCGTGCTGGTGTTCCCCGAGGTCGATGCACCGGAGGAGGTCGCCATCTCCGGCAACGACCTGAAGATCGACGTGTTCCGGTCCTCCGGCCCCGGCGGCCAGTCCGTGAACACCACAGACTCCGCCGTGCGCATCACCCACCTGCCCACCGGGATCGTGGTGTCGATGCAGAACGAGAAGTCGCAGATCCAGAATCGCGAGGCCGGCATGCGCGTGCTCCGCTCCCGCCTGCTGGCCCACCGGCAGGAGCAGCTCGACGCCGAGAACGCCGCCACCCGGCATTCCCAGGTCCGGACGATGGACCGGTCCGAGCGCATCCGGACCTACAACTACCCGGAGAACCGGGTGGCGGACCACCGCACCGGATACAAGGCCTACAACCTCGACGCCGTCCTGGACGGTGACCTCGGCCCCGTGCTGCAGTCCTGCATCGAGACGGACGAGGCGCACCGACTGGAGGCGTTGGGGCAGCATGACTGAGACCATGACGAACCGACAGACTGAGGCGGTGACCGAGGCGGTGACCGAGGCGGCGACGCTGGAGTCCCTACTGCGGTCCTCGACCGAGCTGCTGGCCGCGGCCGGCGTGGATTCGCCTCGCGCGGATGCCGAGCTGCTGGCCGCCCACGTCCTCGGCGCCAGCCGTGGCGAGGTGGCCGCCTGGGCCATCGCCGGACGCCGGCTGGACCTGCTCCAGTCCGTCGACCTTCGCCGGCTCTCCATCTCCCGCGCCACCCGCACCCCGCTGCAGTACCTGACGGGCACCACGACATTCCGATCCGTGGAGCTGCAGGTCGGACACGGCGTGTTCCTGCCCCGCCCAGAGACCGAACTCGTCGCCGGAGCGGCCATCGACGCCGCGCTGGCGGCACAGGACAGCACAGACGGCCAGGGCTGTGCCGACGGACGCCCACTGGTGGTCGACCTGTGCACCGGCTCCGGGGCCATCGCCGCGGCGGTGGCCAGCGAGGTTCCCGGCGCCACGGTCCACGCGGTGGAGGCCGACCCCGAGGCCGCCTGGTGGGCGGCCGCCAACCTGGCCCCGCGCGGGGTCACGTTGCACGTCGCGGACGCCGCGACCGCGCTGCCGGACCTGGACGGCCGCGCCGACGTCGTGGTCTCCAACCCTCCGTACGTGCCGGACGGTCGCATCCCGGTGCAGGCCGAGGCGCGGCGCGATCCGGGTCTGGCCCTGTACGGCGGGGGAGCGGACGGCATGCGTCTGCCGGCCGTCGTGGTCGCCGCGGCCGCACGGCTGCTGCGCCCGGGCGGAACCCTGGTCATGGAACACGACGACACGCAGGGCGAGCTGATGTCCGCCCTGCTGCGACGGGACGGGTTGTTCAGCGACGTCCAGACCCGGGAGGACCTCAACGGGCGGCCGCGTTATACGATCGCGGCGCGCACGGATGGGACAATGGCACGGTGAGCCTGCTGATCGACTGCACCACGGAAGCCGGACTGGACGAGGCCATCGAGGCCGCCCGGAGGGCACTGGCGAACCGCGAATGCGTGGTCCTGCCGACGGACACGGTCTACGGGATCGGCGCCGACGCCTTCTCCCCGCAGGCCGTGGCGGTGCTCCTGGCCGCCAAAGGCCGGGGACGGGCCATGCCGCCGCCGGTGCTGATCGGGAGCACCCGGGTGATGGACGGCCTGGCCGTCGATGTCCCGCAGGGCGCCCGAGACCTGGCCGAGGAGTTCTGGCCGGGGCCCCTCACCCTGATCCTCCCGGCACAGCCCTCGCTGACCTGGGACCTGGGGGAGACCCGGGGGACGGTGGCCCTGCGCGTGCCGGACGACCAGGTGGCGCGCGAGCTGCTCCAGGAATACGGCCCGCTGGCCGTCTCCAGTGCCAACCGCACCTCCCTCCCGGCGGCGACGACGGCCCAGGCCGCGCGCGAGATGCTCGGAGACACGGTGTCCGTCTACCTCGACGACGGCGAACGCACCGTCTCCGCACCGTCCACCATCATCGACTGCACCGTCTCGTCCTTCCGCGTGGTGCGTCACGGGGCCCTGTCCCACGGCGAGCTGGCCGCGGTGGTTCCGGACCTCGTGGAATGAAGGTCTACCTGCTGCTGCTGGGGCTCTCCGCCGTCATCAGCTTCGTCCTGACACCGGCGGTACGCAGGCTCGCCCTGGCCGGGGGCGTCTACACCCCACAACGCCAGCGGGACGTGCACCGTGAGCCGGTGCCCAAACTCGGCGGGGTGGCGATGATCGCCGGCGTGCTGGTCGCGTTGGGGATCGGCGCCATGATCCCGTTCCTCGACGGCATCTTCTCCGACCCGGATCCGATCCGCGGGCTGCTGTTCGCCCTCGCCGTGGTCCTGGCGATGGGCGTGGCGGACGACCTGTGGGACCTGCACTGGACGCTCAAGCTCGCCGCCCAGGTGACGGCGGCCGCCCTGGTGGCCTTCCACGGGATCCGGGTCGAGGCCATGCCCGTGGGATGGATCCCGGTGGGCAACGAGCCGATCCAGATCGGACTGACGATCTTCATCCTCGTGCTGACCATGAACGCCATCAACTTCGTGGACGGCCTCGACGGGCTGGCCGCCGGAATGGCCGTCATCGGGGGATCGGCGTTCTTCATCTACACCTACCTGCTGACGCGGACCATCAACGAGTTCGACTACTCCAACCTGGCCACCCTGCTCATGGCGGTCCTCGTCGGGTCCTGCCTCGGCTTCCTGCCGCACAACTTCAACCCGGCGAAGATCTTCATGGGCGAGGTGGGCGCCATGCTCATCGGCCTGCTCCTGGCCACCGCCGCCGTGGCCGTGACCGCCGACGTGGAGGCGATGGAGGGCTTCCGCTTCCGCAACGTCCCGGCCTACATGCCGATCCTGCTGCCGATCGCCGTCATGGCGCTGCCGCTGCTGGACCTGGCCCTGGCCGTGGTGCGCCGGACGGTCCGCGGGTCCAGCCCCTTCTCGGCCGACCGCGGCCACCTGCACCACAAACTCGTGGACGGCGGGTGGACCCATCGCCAGGCCGTGCTGCTGCTCTACCTGTGGACCTTTTTGATCGCCTATGGGGTGGTCTCACTGAACTTCTTCGACTGGCTGATCGTCCTGCCGGTCGTCGGCGTCCTGTTGCTGGGTGCCGGATACCTGACCCTGCACCCCTGGGTGCGCCGTTCGAGGGAATCATCGAGGGAGCTCCGCCCATGAAGCCGCCCATGAAATCGTCCGCGAAGCGCGTCAACACCCGCGGCTGGTGGGGGATCCTGACCGCCTGCCTTATCGGCTCCGTCGCCGCACTGGCCGCGGCCGCCGCCGTCGCGTGGCTGGTGGTCGGGGGAGCGGTCGGTGGGGCCGCCGCCGCGTCGCTGGGACTGGCCGGCGCCGCCGTGGTGGTCCTCTCCGGCCTCACGCTGCTGGTGACGGCCTGGTCCTGGGACCGCTGGCGGGAGCAGGCGGTGTTCATCGCCCTCTTCGGTTTCGTCCTGAAGATCATCCTGATGGCGGTCCTGCTCACCGTGGTGCCCACGCCGGCCTGGCTGGACACGATGGCCGCCGGCCTCGGCGCCCTCGTGGCCATCGTGGCCTGGCAGGTGACCGAGGTCCTCGTCTTCGCCCGGACCCGGCAGCAGATCTACGACGATTGACCGCCGCGGCGTCTCGACGGAGGGTCAGGGGCCGGCGTGCCACCCGGCATCACGGTCTGGTCACGGGCAGATGTCGGGCCGATGACGGTGTGACTTCGACGCAACGTAGAAATAAATCGTCCGACGGCGCGAAAACCGCGCCGAATTGGGCTTTTTGGTCATCAGCACCACGCCCGGTTTGATAGGCTCATCAACGATCAATAACGACGGTCGGGGCCGCGTTGTGCCGCCCGGTCGATCGCGGGGTGGAAACGCGCCGTACGCGTTCCGTTGACCGACACTGCAGAGAGGATCAGCGTGCTACCGATCGTGCTCGCCAGCTCCACCGATGAGGGTGGATTCGCTCCCCCCACGATCGAACAGACCCACCTGCCGGACATCCTGCCCTGGATGGCAGAGTACGGCACCGGTTTCGGCAAGCAGATGCTGATGATCATCCTCTCGGTGATCCTCATCTCGGCCTTCTTCATGCTCGCCATGCGCAAGCCGGGCCTCGTCCCGGGCAAGGTGCAGTGGCTGGCCGAGTCCGGCTACGCCTTCGTGCGCAACAGTATGGGCCGGGACATCATCGGTGAGAAGGAGTTCAAGCCCTTCGTCCCGCTGCTGTTCGGCCTGTTCTTCTTCGTGATCGTGAACAACCTGTTCGGCGCCGTTCCCTTCCTGCAGCTGCCGAGCTTCTCGCACGCCGGGTCGGCCTACGCCCTGGCACTGATCGTCTACATCATCTGGATCGGCCTGGGCATCAAGCGCAACGGCCTCAAGTACTTCAAGCTGGCCGTAGTCCCCAGCGGTGTCCCCGGCTGGATCCTGCCGCTGCTGGTGCCGCTGGAGATCATCTCCACCTTCCTCGTCCGGCCGCTGACTCACTCCCTGCGTCTGATGGCCACCATGCTCTCGGGCCACATGATCATCATGCTGGCCGGCGCCGGCGCCCAGTACCTGATCATGGAGACGGGCAACGTCGCCCTCCAGGCCACCGGTGTCCTGGTGGTCCTCGGATCCGTGGCCATGTACTTCCTGGAACTGCTGATCATGTACCTGCAGGCGTTCGTCTTCACCCTGCTCACCGCGATCTACATCCAAGGGGCGCTGGCCGCCAACGACCACTGACCTTCCGGGCCCGCCATCCTTGGGTGAAGGTGGGCACGGTTCGGCGGAGTGATCCGCCACCGCAGCACGTCCCGGTCCCGGCAACCGCCGGAATCCGCCGGGAACCCCCGCACAACCTGCCGTCAGGCATCTTGAAAGGAACACCATGGAAATCGAAGGCAACCTGAATCTGATCGGCTACGGCCTGGCCTCCATCGGCTCCGCCATCGGCGTGGGCCTGATCTTCGCCGCCTACATCAACGGCGTCGCCCGTCAGCCGGAAGCCCAGCGCATCCTGCAGCCCATCGCCCTGCTGGGCTTCGCCCTCGCCGAGGCCCTGGCCATCCTGGGCCTGGTCTTCGCCTTCGTCCTCTGATTCCTGCCCTTCCCGGCCGGTTCGCCGGCCATCCACAGAGCAGGAAACTTCACCGAAGGATGGTTGAAACATGATCAGGTCTGAAGCGATTCTCGCTGCAGCCGAGGGCGCCAACCCCCTCGTTCCCAACTGGTGGGAGGTGCTCGTTACCGCCGTTGGCTTTGCCGTGTTGATGTTCGTCGTGGTGAAGTACATCGCCCCGGCTCTGGAGAACGCCTACCAGAACCGCGTGGACGCCATCGAGGGCGGACTCGAGAAGGCCGAGAAGGCCCAGGCCGAGGCCAACGCCCTCAAGGCTGACTACGAGCAGCAGCAGCAGGACGGCTACGCCGAGGCCAACCGCGTCCGCGAGGAGGCCCGTACCGAAGGCGCCCAGATCCTGGCCGAGGCCAGGGAGAAGGCCGCCGCCGACGCTGCCCGACTGGTCGAGCAGGCCCAGGTCCAGATCGCCGCTGAGCGTCTGCAGGCCGAGACCTCGCTCCGCACCGACGTCGGCGCCCTGGCCACCACCCTGGCCAGCCGCATCGTCGGCGAATCCCTGGAGGACGACGCCCGCTCGCAGCGCGTGGTGGACCGGTTCCTCGAGGACCTCGAGCGGAACTCGACCGCCGGCACCGCGTCCGGCACGGCAGGTGTGGCTGAGTAATGGCAGGTGCATCGAGCGATTCGCTGGCCACCGCCCGGCAGGAACTGGACTCCGTCCTGGTCTCCGGCGGCACCCAGCTGGCTTCCGAGCTGTTCACCGCCCTCGCGGCGGTGGACTCCAGCGCCCCGTTGCGCCGCGCCCTGACCGATCCCTCGTGGTCGGTGGAGCGTCGCACCGGAGTCGTCGGCTCGCTGTTCGGGTCCAAGGTATCCGAGGATGCCCTGCGGGTCCTCACCACCCTGGCCGGCCTCAAATGGTCCCAGACCCGGGACTACGGAGACGCCCTCGAGCAGTTGGCCACCACGTCCGTGGCGGCCTCGGCCGAACATGACGGGCTGGACGGACTCGGGCGGCTGTCCGACGAGCTGTTGGCCTTCAACCGCGCGGTCCAGGAGTCCCATGATCTCCAGCGCGCGCTGACGGATCCGCAGGCTCCTGCCGCATCCAAGGGCACCCTGGCCGAGCGGTTGCTGGGCGACGGTTCCCCCGAGGCCAAGCTCCTGGTCCGCCAGGCGGTGGAAGCCCCGCGGGGCCACAAGCCCGTGGATCTCATCCGCGGCTTCGTGGACACCGTGGCGGAGCGTCAGAGACTGTGGATCGCCGAAGTCACCGTGGCCCGCCCCCTGGCCCCGGCTCAGCAGGAGCGGCTTGCCGCTGCATTGAAGCGCCTTTTTGGCCGCGACCTGAAGTTGGACGTGGCCGTCGACCCCGAGCTGGTGGGTGGCATCCGGGTCCAGGTGGGAGACGACGTCGTCGACTCCTCCCTGCAGTCCCGTCTGCATGACCTCCAGCGGAAGATGGCCGGCTGAGGCCGGTCTGACGAACCCACAAGACACCTTCGGTCATCGGCATGTCGATGATCACCAACCCCAGAGAGCAGGGAACGCAGATGGCCGACTTGACCATCAACGCTGACGATGTTCGCAATGCCCTGAATGAGTTCGCGGCATCCTACGAACCGGCCGGCACCGAACGTGTGGAGGTCGGCCACGTCGTCTCCGCAGCAGACGGCATTGCCCGTGTGGAGGGTCTGCCCTCCGTCATGGCCAACGAGCTGCTGCGCTTTGAGGACGGAACCCTGGGCCTGGCCCAGAACCTCGACACCCGCGAGATCGGCGTCGTCGTGCTCGGCGACTTCCAGGGCATCGAAGAGGGCCAGGAAGTCCAGCGCACCGGTGAGGTCCTCTCCGTGCCGGTGGGCGACGCCTTCCTCGGCCGCGTGGTGGACCCGCTGGGTGCACCCCTGGACGACATGGGCCCGATCGAGGCCGAGGCCCGCCGCGCCATGGAGCTCCAGGCGCCGGGCGTCACGCAGCGCAAGTCCGTGGACGAACCGCTGCAGACCGGCATGAAGTCCATCGACGCCATGATCCCCATCGGCCGCGGCCAGCGTCAGCTGATCATCGGTGACCGCCAGACCGGCAAGACCGCCATCGGCATCGACACCATCCTGAACCAGAAGGCCAACTGGGAGTCCGGCGATCCGTCGAAGCAGGTGCGCTGCATCTACGTCGCCGTCGGACAGAAGGCCTCGACGATCGCCTCCGTGCGTCAGACGCTCGAGGAGCACGGCGCCCTGGAATACACCACCATCGTGGCGTCCCCGGCCTCCGACCCGGCCGGCTTCAAGTACCTGGCGCCCTATGCCGGTTCGGCCATCGGCCAGCACTGGATGTACGGCGGCAAGCACGTCCTCATCATCTTCGATGACCTCTCCAAGCAGGCCGAGGCCTACCGTGCGGTCTCGCTGCTGCTGCGCCGCCCGCCGGGCCGCGAGGCCTACCCCGGCGATGTGTTCTACCTGCACTCCCGCCTGCTGGAGAGGTGTGCCAAGCTGTCCGACGAGCTGGGAGGCGGTTCCATGACCGGCCTGCCGATCGTCGAGACCAAGGCGAACGACGTCTCGGCCTACATCCCGACCAACGTCATCTCCATCACCGACGGTCAGATCTTCCTGCAGTCGGATCTCTTCAACGCCAACCAGCGTCCGGCCGTCGACGTGGGCATCTCGGTGTCCCGCGTGGGTGGTGCGGCCCAGGTCAAGGCCATGAAGAAGGTCTCGGGCACGTTGAAGCTGGACCTGGCGCAGTACCGCGACCAGCAGGCCTTCGCCATGTTCGCCTCGGACCTGGATCCGGCGACACGCCGCCAGCTGGCCCGTGGTGAGCGGCTGACCGAGCTGCTGAAGCAGCCGCAGTACTCGCCGTACCCGGTCGAGGAGCAGGTCGTGTCCATCTGGACCGGCTCCAACGGTCACCTCGACGAGGTCCCGGTGGAGGACGTGCTGCGCTTCGAGCGCGACTTCCTGGACCACCTGCGTCGCAAGGAGGTGGTGCTCGGCCCGATCCGCGAGACCGGCAAGCTGGAGGACTCCACCCTCGAGGCGCTCAAGACCGAGGTCGAGGCGTTCAAGAAGGGCTTCTTCGGGGAAGGCGACAGCAAGCTCGTCGCCGCCGGCCACGAGGAGCACGAGCCGCTGGCGGCCGATCAGGTCACCCAGGAAAAGATCGTCAAGCAGAAGCGCTGACCCGTTGTGCCGATGGCAGTCCCGTCCGGTCCTTCCACCAGGAATGACC
>NZ_JALDXU010000150.1:0-4079 GCF_032154715.1 Citricoccus sp.
CACCCAGGGTGGGTGCCGGCGTCGGGCAGGTGTTCTGGCGGGTCAGATCAGCCGAAGTATGCCGGCATGGTGCCGGCCCAGGCGGCGCGCAATTCCTCGATGGGCAGGGCGAACTGGTCCTGCACCTCGAGGGAGCCGGACGCCCCGTCCACCACGCCGATGCGCGCCACCGGGAAGCGGCGGGCCGTGGTCATGTCCTTGAACCGGACCTCCTCGGTGCGCGGCACGGCCACGAGGGCGCGAGCCTGCGACTCGGAGAACAGGGCGGTGAAGGCGTCCACGCCGTCGCGGTGCTGGATCTCGTCGAGGGAGACCCGCGCGCCGACGCCGAAGCGCAGCACCATCTCGGAGAGGGCGGCGGCCAGGCCACCCTCGGAGAGGTCGTGGGCGGCGTCGATCATGCCGTCCCGCGAGGCGTTGATGAGCAGGTCGCCGAGCAGCTTCTCCGCGGCCAGGTCGACCTGCGGCGGCACGCCGCCCAGGTGCCCGCGCAGGTTCGCGAACTCGGAGCCGTCCAGCTCGTCCCGGGTCACACCCATCAGGTAGACGGCCTGGCCGTCCGCGTCCGCGTGGAAGCCGGAGGGCGTTCGGCGTCCCACGTCATCGAACTTGCCGAGCGTGGCCACCACGGGGGTCGGGTGGATCGGGTTGGCACCGGTCTGGTTGTACAGGGAGACGTTGCCGCCCGTCACCGGGATGCCGAGCTCGAGGCAGGCGTCCGAGAGGCCTCGGATGCCCTCCGCGAGCTGCCACATCACGCCGGGATCCTCGGGGGAGCCGTAGTTCAGGCAGTCGGAGACGGCCATCGGGATGGCGCCGGAGGTGGCGACGTTGCGGTAGGACTCCGCCAGGGCGAGCTGCGCGCCGGCGTAGGGGTCCAGGAAGGCATAGCGGCCGTTGGCGTCGGTGGCCACGGCCACACCCAGGCCGGTCTCCTCATCCACCCGGACTACGCCGGCGTCATCAGGGGCCGCGAGAGCGGTGTTGCCGCCCACGTAGCGGTCGTACTGGCTGGTGATCCAGGACTTGTCACACATGTTCGGGCTGGCCATCAGTTCCAGAACCGAGGCGCGCAGTGCCTCGCCCGACGCCGGCAGGTCGGCTCCCGCGGCCGAGTCACGGAAGCGGTCGGCCTGCAGGGCGTCCTGCCCGGCCGGGCGGTGGTACGGGCGGTCGTAGACCGGGCCG
The DNA here is from genome assembly GCF_032154715.1 of Citricoccus sp. Taxonomy (GTDB): domain Bacteria; phylum Actinomycetota; class Actinomycetes; order Actinomycetales; family Micrococcaceae; genus Citricoccus. Next base: position 1,189 of record NZ_JALDXU010000150.1, read on the forward strand.
TCATGGGCCACCGTCTTCGGGTCCACGTCCACGATGGTCTCGCCGTCCCACGTGATGATGAGGCGGTTGGTGTCCGTGACCTCGCCGAGCCAGGAGTACTCGACGCCCCACTTGGCCATGACGGCCTCGAAGGCCTCCACGTTGGCCGGGTTCACCACGGCCATCATGCGCTCCTGGGACTCGGACATGAGGATCTCGCCCGGGGTCAGGGTGGGGTCGCGGAGCAGCACGTCCGTCAGCTCCACCTGCATGCCGCCCTCGCCGTTGGAGGCCAGCTCGGAGGTGGCACAGGAGATCCCGGCGGCACCGAGATCCTGGATGCCTTCCACCAGGGAGGACTTGAACAATTCGAGGCAACACTCGATGAGCACCTTCTCCGCGAACGGGTCGCCCACCTGCACCGCGGGGCGCTTGGAGGGCTTGGTGTCGTCGAAGGACTCGGAGGCCAGCACGGAGGCTCCGCCGATCCCATCACCGCCGGTGCGGGCGCCGAACAGCACGATCTTGTTGCCCACGCCGGAGGCGTTGGCCAGGCGCAGGTCCTCGTGCCGGAGTACGCCCACCGCGAGGGCGTTGACGAGGGGGTTGCCCTGGTAGATCGGGTCGAACACCGTCTCGCCGCCGATGTTCGGCAGGCCCAGGGAGTTGCCGTAGCCGCCAATCCCGGCGACCACTCCGTGCACCACGCGCTGGGAGTCCTCGTGGTCGATCGCCCCGAAGCGCAGCGGGTCCATGACGGCCACCGGGCGGGCGCCCATGGAGATGATGTCCCGGACGATGCCGCCGATGCCGGTGGCCGCACCCTGGTACGGCTCCACGAAGGAGGGGGAGTTGTGGGACTCGATCTTGAAGGTCACGGCCCAGCCGTCGCCCAGGTTCGTCACGCCGGCGTTCTCGCCGATGCCCACCATCAGGTCCTTCTTCATGTCCTCGGTGAGCTTCTCGCCGAACTGGCGCAGGTGCACCTTGGTGGACTTGTAGGAGCAGTGCTCGGACCACATGACGGAGTACATGGCCAGCTCGGCGGCGGTGGGACGGCGGCCGAGGATCTTCACGACCTCGTCGAACTCGTTCTGTTTCAGGCCGAGCTCGGCCCAGGGCAGCTCGGTGTCCGGGGTGGTAACGGCGTGCTCCACCGTGTCGATGTTGAACTGCCGGGCGTCTGCCGGCGGGGTGTTCTGGGTACCAGTGGTCACTGGGCGCCTCCTGCGATCGATGCCACCACGGACGTGAAGATGCCGAGCCCGTCTGTGCCCAGGCGCATGCCGGCGGCGGAGTCTGGGCCGAAGCCGGGCTCCACGGCGTGCTCGGGGTGCGGCATGAGGCCCACCACGTTGCCGGCGGCATTGGTGATGCCGGCGATGTCCCGGCGGGAGCCGTTGGGGTTGCCGCCGACGTAGCGGAAGGTCACCAGGCCCTCGCCCTCGAGGCGGTCCAGGGTCTTCTCATCGGCCACGTACTGGCCGTCCTGGTTCTTCAGCGGCACGGTGATCTCCTCACCGGCGGCGAAATTCCGGGTCCAGGCGGTCGCGTTGTTCTCCACCCGCAGCACCTGGTCCTGGCAGAGGAACTTCAGGTTCTCGTTCTTGATCATCGAGCCGGGCAGCAGGTGCGACTCGGTGAGGATCTGGAAGCCGTTGCAGATGCCGAGGATGGGCAGCGCAGCGGCGGAACCGGCGGAGCCAGCGGCACCCGACCCGGTGCCGTGGCGGGCCCCGGCGGCGGCGATGATGGCGTCCATCAGCGGGGCGAATCGGGCGATGGCCCCGGCACGGAGGTAGTCCCCGTAGGAGAAGCCGCCGGGGATGATGACGGCGTCCAAGGAGGACAGGGCCGCGGCGCCCTCGGGTTCGGCGTGCCACAGGGGCACGGCCTCGCCGCCGGCCAGGCGCACGGCGCGGGCGGCGTCCCGGTCATCCAGGGTGCCGGGGAAGGTCACCACGCCGATGCGCGCGCCGGTGAGGACGGCCCCGGCTGCGGAGTAGTCACCGATGAGCGGCAGCTCGGTATTCTGCGCGGTCATCAGGCGTTCTGGCTCTCGTCCTGGGCCGACTCGGTCAGCACGGCGACGTTGACCACGTCCTCGATGACCGGGTTGGACAGCAGCTCTTCGGCGGCCTTCCGGGCCTGGGCCAGGACGTCTTCGGTGACCTCGCCCTCCACGGTCAGTTCGAAGCGGCGGCCTTGGCGGACCGACGCGAATCCGGTGAAACCGAGGCGGGGCAGGGCCCCGGCGATGGCCTTGCCCTGCGGGTCAAGGATCTCGGGCTTGGGCATGACGTCGACGACGATCGTGGGCATGGAGGACTCCCGGTGGTATGCGTGAGGGCTTGACTCAGTCTAGCCGTGACCGGCTGGGCCATTCGGCCTACGCTGAATCGATGAACACGTCCGAGAACCCGCCCGCGGATCACGCCACTGACCAGGCCTCCGCCTCGCGCCGGTGCCCCTGTGGCGGCGGTGACATCTACGGCTCCTGTTGCGGTCGCCTGCACGGGAGGTTCGCCGCGGACGGCACCCTGGCCGCCCCCACCGCCGAGGCCTTGATGCGCTCCCGGTACTCGGCGTTCGCCCTCGCGGCCACGGGAGACCTGGTGCAGGCTGAGGAGTACCTGTTGGCGACGTGGGCGCCCGAGACGCGGCCGGCGCACCTCGCCCTGGACGGTCCGGCCGACGAATCCGGCGACGACGTCCACTGGCTGCGCCTGGATGTCGAGTCCACGTCCGGCGGCCCCTTCGACGACGCCGGCACGGTCACCTTCACCGCCCACTTCCGGACCCCGGCCGGCCGGCACACCCAGCACGAGACCTCGCGCTTCGTGCGGCGCCAGGGCACCTGGTTCTACCGCGACGGCGACGTGAGTTAAAACGCTTTGCGGGCAGTAGTGGCG
>NZ_JALDXU010000056.1:0-21617 GCF_032154715.1 Citricoccus sp.
GGCGCCGTTCGACTCCGTGCGCGAGCACGGCGAGGGCTACCGGCTCACCAATGCCGAGGTCCAGGACTACTTCGACCTGTACGCGCCCGACCTCCAGCAGCGCCGGGACCGGCTGGTCTCGCCGCTGGCGGCAACGGACCTGTCAGGGCAGCCGAGGACCCTGCTCATCACGGCGGAGCTGGATCTGCTGCGTGACGAGGCCGAGGCCTACGGTCAGGCCCTGGCAGAGGCCGGAAACGAGGTGCGGGTCCACCGGGTGGATGGGGCACTGCACGGGTTCATCGTGCTGCCCCGCTTCTCCCGGCCCCTCCGTGAGGCCTACGAGGTGATCAACGCCTTCCTCGACGACCGCTCGGTGGACGGCTCGGCCAGCGGAGAGCATACCGACCTGGAGGAGTCGGCGTGACCCGCCGCGTCTGGGTGCGGCTCGACAACGCCTCCAACATCTTCCTCGCCGCCCGGACCGATGCCGATCCCAAGGTGTTCCGCCTCAGCGCCGAGACGGATCACGACGTGGATCCGCACCTCCTGCAGGAGGCCCTGAACGCTACGTACGATCGCTACCCGCTCTATCATGCGGTGCTGCGGCGCGGCGTGTTCTGGTACTACCTGCAGGACAGTGATCTGCGCCCGCTCGTGACCGCGGAGGTCCAGCACACCTGTGCGCCCCTCTACCAGGTGGACCGGCGCACCCTGCTGTTCCGCGTGATCCACCATCGCCGACGGATCAGCCTTGAAGTGTTCCACGCCCTGTCCGACGGCACCGGGGCCTTGTGGTTCCTCTCCGACCTGGTCAGCGCCTACATCCGGCTTCGGCATCCGGAGCAGAACCGCGCGCTCGACGACAGCCGTCGGGACACCGATTCCCGGCCCGGCCCCGCCCGGGACGGAGACACCACCCCACCTCACGACGACGCGACCGCGCCGACGCACGAACTGACCGTCGACAGCTTCGCGCACTATTTCCGGCACCGCCGTCAGCACGAGGAGCAGGCCGCCGAGTCCGCCTTCGGCCGCGCCGCCGCACCGGCTGCCCTCACCGCCCGTGACACCGACCCTGCGCCATCATCTCCCGCGCCCTCGGTCAGCGGCCGGTGGCGACGCCCGCCGGGCAAGAAGGTGCACCGGGTCAAGGGGACGCGCACCCCGGACAACCGCACCCGCGCCGTCGAACTCACGATGCCGGCCCAGGACGTGCTGGCCCTGGCGCGCGCCGAGGGCGTCGCGCCCACCATGTACCTGACGGCCCTGTTCTTCGAGTCCATCCGGCTGTCCTCCGGCGGTCTGGGCAGGAATCGCACGCTGGCGGCGTCCGTGCCGGTGAACCTGCGGCAGTTCTTCCCCTCAACATCGGCGCGCAACTTCTTCGCGGCCATCCGGGTGGAACATACCTATGGCGAGGGTGACGACGACGACGTCGGCGCCGTCGGCCGCCAGTTGGAGGCCCAGTTCCGTCCGAAGGCAACCCCGGAGGCGTTGGAGAACAAGCTGCGACGCTTCATCCGTTTCGAGCGGTCCCCCGTGCTGAGGGTTGTGCCGCGGCCCCTCAAGGACATGATCCTGAGACTGGTCAATGCGGGCAACAACCGTGGCCTCAGCGTGGCGATCTCCAACATGGGCCGCGTGAGCCTGCCCGAGCGGGTCGATGCCCACGTGGGGCGCATGCTGCTGCATGTCTCTGCGGCCCGCCCCCAATTCTGCGCCGTTTCCCACGCCGGCCTGCTCACGCTCAGTTTCTCCTCACCGTTCATCGAGACGGGACACATCAAGGAATTCGCCCGCCTGCTCACCACCCGCGGGATCGGTGTGACCGTCGCCGCCGCACGGGTCACCGAGGAGGAGCTCACGGTGGTGGAACCATGAGACGCTGCACCGGGTGCGCCGTGGACATCGAAGGCGACTGGGCCCGCTGTCCACTGTGCTCGGCCCCCACCACGGGTGAGGCGGCCCCGAGCCCCCTGCCTGCCGTACCCCTCGAGTTCTCCCGTCGTCGGGTGCTGAGGGCCCTGTTCCTGACCTCGATCGCGGTGATCCTGGCCTCGTTCACCGCCCAGCTGCTGTTCAGCCGTGACCTCGATGGCATCGGAGTCCTCCGCTCCGTGTGGCTGGGGGTGAGCGCCATGTGGCTGGTGGTGCTGATGGCCGTGCGCAAACGGCGCAACGTGGCCAAGGGCACGGTATACCTCGTGGTCCTGGTCGTCCTGGTCTGCGTGTACTGGGACTACCTGACCGGCTGGCGTGGGTGGTCACTGACGTACGCGGCGCCGATCCTCTGCGCCTCCTCCATCATTGCCTTGCTGATCACGGTCCGGGTGATGCGCATCGAGGTGGGCGAGCATATCCTCTACAGCGGTCTGACGGTGCTTCTGGGGCTGGCACCCATTGGCTTCCTCGCCTTCGGCTGGGTGACGGATCCGCTGCCGTCGGCGATCTGCGGCATCCTCAGCGTTGTCGCCCTGGTGCTGTTGCAGCTCGGCCGTGGCCAGGATGTGCAGCACGAACTCGCCAAGCGCCTGCACCTCTAGGCGTGGTGCGACCTCAGCGTGGCTCCAGTCGCTGGACCCTCACTTCCGGGCACATGGCGATCCCCAGTTCCTCGAGGACCGGCAACACCGGGGTGCCGGGCCGGCCGAGGGCGTCCTGCATGCCAGCCAGGGCCCGCCGGACAGTGGCGGCCGGTCGGGGCGAGCCATGCATGTTCGCGAATCGCAGGAGGTGCTCCACCAGGGTGATGCGTTCGATGGTGCGCTCGTCGCTGGGGTCGTTGAGGGTGTCCTCGACGGCGAGAACCGCCAGCCGGGTGGCCACGGCAGCCAAGGTGTCATAGGTGGACCCACCGCTGGTGAAGGCCTGGTGGGTGTGGCTGGTTGTCGTTGTAGCGGTCATGATGGCCCCTGGTCGGTCCGGCTGTGACACCCGGTGTTCGGTGCGGCCGGCGGTCCGGATGGGTTTGAGCGCAGGACAGATCCGTGTCGACCGACGGCAATCTGCGGTCTGCCGGCCCACCGGACACGACCGTGGTGACGGCGGACGCTCAGTCGATCGACCTGCTGGCCGGCTCCGGCATCAGACGGTCAGGGTGCGGATCAGAGCGGCGATGTCGGCGTCGGTGAGTGCAGGTCCATCAGGTGTCGAACTCTGCCCCACGGCCGGAAACCCGACGCGTGCCAGGATCGCGCCGAGGATGAAGCGGGAGGCCGCGTCGGCACCGATGGCGATGCCGGGTTCGCCTCGCCCTGCGGCGCGGTCGGTGATGGTCTGGAGACGCTGCCTCATCGGTTCGAGGACGCTGTCTTGCAGGACGCCGGCGAGTTCGGCATCGTGCGCCGATTCGCCGGACAGAATGAGGAGTGTGCGGCCGATGCGTCCCGACAGGGGGCGCTGCTTGCTGTCGAGCAGCGTCTCCACGTCACCCCGCAGTGAGCCGGTGTCGATGTCCCCCGTCTCGGCGGCCGCGATCTGCTCGGCGGCCGCCAGGATCAGCTCCCCCTTGGACGACCAGCGCCGGTAGAGCGTGGCGGTGGAGACTCCCGCCCGCCGGGCGACGGCGGCCGTCGTGAGCTGGGCATAGCCGTCCTCGGCCAGCAGGTCGAGGACGGCGTTCAGGATGGCCGGCCCGAGACGGGGGTCGACGGGCCGGCCCGGCGTTCGCTTCCCGCCCGTGTCGTTCTCCACACCAGCATCCTACCGATTCGATACGAAATTCAGTCGTTTCATAATTTGATAGAGTGGAACCAACCGCATATCGATACTCGGGGGCTGCATGCGTACGATCATCATCACGGGGGCCAGTGACGGTATCGGCGCGGTCGCCAGCGCCCTGCTCGCCGACGACGCCACCAGGCTCGTGCTCGTCGGACGCTCGCCCTCGAAGACCAGAGCAGTCGCTTCCCGGATCGGCGCAGAGCATCACGTGGTCGACTTCGAACACCTGGACGAGGTCCGTGATCTCGCAGCGGCGTTGGGGAGTTCCTGCGAGCGGATCGACGTGCTGGCCCACAACGCCGGTGGCATCTTCTCCGGCCCGACGAGCACGGCGGATGGGTTCGAGAAGACGCTCCAGGTCAACCATCTGGCCCCCTTCTTGCTGACACATCTGCTGATCGACCGGCTGATAGACAGCAACGCCGCAGTGGTCAGCACCTCCAGCATCGGGGCCCTCTTCGGCCGGATCGACCTCGACGACCTGAACAACTGGACGAACTTCCGACCGAACAAGGCGTACGGGGACGCCAAGCTCGCCAACATCCTCTTCACCAAAGGACTGCATGAGCGGTTCCACGGCGACGGTCTGTCGTCGGTGGCTTTCCATCCCGGAATCGTGGCAACGAATTTCGCCGCAGACACCACCAGCTACTTCCGTCACGTCTACCACGGAGCGTTCAAGGGTCTCCTCACCCCGCCGGAAGGAGGCGGCGCGAACCTCGCCCACTTCCTCGCGGGCACGCCGGGTCGCGACTGGATCTCGGGTGAGTACTACAACTCTCGACAGCGCATCGGCAGAACGAACAGACAGGCCAGCGACCCGGCACTCGTCCGGCGACACTGGGACCTCACCGAGCAGATGCTGGGCATCGCTTCCGAGCGGACGGCGGGATGACAGGCGCCAACGCCTCAGGAGTTGCCGCCCACCACCACGTTGATGGTGACGTTGCCGCTCGGAACGTGGATCGTGATGTTCGTCCCGGAGGCCTCACCCGGGGACTCTGACGGGGTCTCCGGCGGCTCGGCCTCCTGCTCGACCGCCAGGTCCACGCCCAGCTCGTCCAGGGCCGTGGCCACGGGGTTGGCGAACGTAGCGCTGCCGTCGGTGGCACCGGCGAACAGCAGTCCGACCACGTTGTTGTTCCCGTCCATGACCACCGAACCAGAATCGCCACCGTCGGAGAACCGCTCCGAGCGCGCCGTGTCGGTGCTGATGCGGACCTGGTGGCGGAACGTGCGGCTGCCCAGGCCGTCGCCGTAGTCGAGGCTGATGGTCGCCTCGGTGGAGGCCACGGTGCCGAACGTGTGCTCGGTGGTCCGCCCGCGCTTCTGGACCTCCATCCCGGGCTCGGCCGGGATGCTTCCGGCCACGGCGCCGATCCCGGTGACCGTGGCCTCCCACTCCCGGCCCTCGTCAATCGTGACCACAGCGCCGTCGGTGTCCTCGGACAGCACCGCCCGGGTCAGGCTGCCGAACTGGTCGTCGGTCCCGTGACCGCCGTCGGGACGGCCCGGCTGGACCATCCGGTCTCCCTCGGACCAGCTGTCGTCCACACAGGCCACGTGGAAGTTGGTCATCGCCATGGCGGCCCCGCCGGCCCGGTCACGGACCAGGGCTCCGAGCGTACCGACGAAGAGGTACTCCCCCGGTTCCTCCACCTCGGGAGGCTCCTTGAAAACGCTCCGGGCAGGCCCCATGCTGATGCCCCCGGCCAATACCGGGTAGGCCGAACCGTCCACCTGCCGTCCGGGCCTGAGGAGCTGCATCGCGGATTGGAGTTCGATCTCCATCTCCTGCACATCCGTCTTGACGCCCCCGATATCCGGCGGGACCACGTCCTCTGGGGCGAGGTCCGCCAGGGGCTTCTTCCGCTGGACGAAGACCAGGATGCCGGCCTCCCCGGTGGCGTTTCCACGGCTGACCTTCTCGCCGATGTCGACGCCCACCACGCCGGGTCTCGCCAGCAGGTCGTCTTCAGCCGACTCCTTGACGGGCCTGATCGTGCTCAGCTCTTCGTGACTGAACCTGCGTGTCATCGGAGCTCCTCGGGTCGCGGCCGTCCAGACGGGGGTTTCCCTCTCGATTCTGCGCCTGCGCCGTCCACGAAGTCCATGCTTCGCAGGAGTTCCTCACCTTGGTCCGCGTGGCTCGCGGTCCGGACGCCCCTCATCCCGTCCCGGTGCGCCCCGACGTCGTTGATCCGGTCAGCCGCTCGGATGTGGGTAGTCCCCGGAGCGGCCCTGGAACTCCAGGATCGCGGGGTTGAGGACGACTCCGTCGCGGATCTCGATGGCCCGGCTGATGGTTTCGCTGCCGTCCCAGGCGCTGGGTCCGCCCATCACGATGCCCAGGAAGGGCAACAAGGCATCGCTGATCTCCCAGCTGGCCGAGTTCCACAGGTACGAGGGGCTGTGGTCCACCGCGTAGTAGTCGATGGTCCCGCCCACCGTGAACATCGGGTCGGCGAACGTGGTGGGACGGGCCCACTCGAATGCCATGCCTTCGTCGCACGAGACATCCACGATCAGGCTGCCCGGCCGGAAGGCCTCAAGATCGTCGGTGCGCAGGTAGAGCAGTGCGGCGTTGGGATCCTGCAGGGTGCAGTTGACGACGATGTCGCTCTCGGCCAGAAAGGGAGCCAGCGGAACCCGCCCGCGGTCATCGGTGATGACCTCGCTGAGATAGGGACCACCGTCATGGTCGAACTGGATCATGTGCGCGGTATGGATGGGTGAGGCGACCGAGGCGACCTTGCGGTTGGTCAGCACCCGGACATCTGAGATGCCGTGGGCCTTCAGGGCCGTGACGGCTCCCCGCGCCGTGGCGCCGAATCCGATCACCACGGCACTGAGCCGGCGGCCGTAGTCCCCGGTGACACCGGTCAGGGCCAGGGAATGGAGCACGGAGCAGTACCCGGCGAGTTCGTTGTTCTGATGGAAGACGTGCAGTGAGAAGCCGCCGTCACGGGCCCAGTGATTCATGGCCTCGAAGGCGATCAGGGTCAGCCTGCGGTCAATGGCCTGCTGGGTGAGTCCGCGGTCCTGCACGCAGTGCGGCCAGCCCCAGAGCGTCTGGCCGTCCCGCAGATCAGCCAGGTCTGCCGCCTGCGGCTTGGCCAGCAACACGGTGTCGGCGGCGGCGATGACTGCCGGCCGGTCAGCCACCGCGCCCACCAGCTCAGCGAGGTTCGCGTCCGAGTAACCGAACCGCTCGCCATAGCCCTCCTCCAGGACCATCCTGTTCCTCAAGGTGGGATCGATGCGCTGCAGGTGATCCGGGTGCAGGGGCACGCGGTACTCGGCGGTCTTCCGGGTGGTCCCCAGCACGCCGAGGACAGGCTGATTCGATGGTGCCATGGTGCACGTCCGTTCTGGGGTGCCGCAGTGGCACCGCACACATCAGGCTATACCGGCCCGGGTGTTCCAGCGGCGAGCGGCTACCACGGGGTCTTGGTGGGGCCGCACGGTTCAGTGTTCCGGCGGCCGCCACCCGGGATCGCGGCCGGACAGAGCCAGCACCCGGTCCAGCTGGGATGCGTCCGCCGGCACCGGGACCCGGGGGCCGAAGAGCCCCTCCCGTTCGCCCGGATCTTCCGGGATCTCGGCACAGAATTGCTCGACGGCGTCCAGGGCCAGGGGCTCCACCGCATAGTCCTGACCGGTGGCCACGGCCAGGTCCCAGCCGTGCAGGACGACCTCGTCGAGGGCGACCAGTGCCGCCACCTCGGCGGGCATGGTCTGCGCCCCGGCCGTCGTCGTGCCCGTGCGGGATCCGGTCTCGTTCCAGGCGGCGGCGAGATTCTCCAACTCGGCCGGCAGAACCTCACGCCATTCCTCGGGCAGTTCCAGCCGCGAGGGATCCGGGGCGGTGTGGGTGGTCGGTCCGTCGATCTTGCGGGCGGCGTCACGGAAGGCGATGGCCAGGCCGTGCAGGTGCGCCAGGAGCAGGTGGACGGGCATCTGGGGGCATGGCGTGGGGGCATAGTGGTGCGCGTCCTCGATACCGCGCACCACGGCCGCCACCCTGCGGGTGCTCTCGGTGAGGTCGATGCTGGTCATGGTGAACTCCCTCTGTCGCTAACGGGCCGGTGTGGTGGTGCCGAAGGTCTCCGGGTCCACCGGGCGGGCGTGCCGTGGCAGCTTCTCCACCACCAGGCGGTAGGAATCGAGCACGAGTTCCTGGACCAGTCCGCCGGTGATGGTGTCCCCGCCGATCACGGTGATCCAGTGCCTCTTGTTCATGTGGTAGCCGGGGGTGATCTCGGGATGGGCCTGGCGCAGGGCACCGGAGTCCTCGGGATCCACCTTGAGGTTGATGATCGGTTCGCCGTCCAGCTCGGCCAGGAACATGAACATCCGGCTCTTGACCTTGAACACGTCGCTGTCCGGCCCGAAGGGCTGGTCCACGGTGACGGCGGGGAACTGGAGGGCCGATTCCCGGGCGATCCGGTGCACTGTGGTTCCGTTCATGGTGTCCGTCCCCGGGTGGTCGAATGGGGTCGAATCCCCTCCGCCATCTTCAGACTATGCCCGAGCAGGGGCCTTGCCGCAAGACCCCCTGGTCCTGCCAGAATCGCCGGGTCGAATCGGATCGGAGCCGCCCTGTGACCACAGCCCACCACCACACCAGCACCTCAGTTTTCGCCCTCCCGGAACACCTCTCCGCCAAGGCGGACCCGGATCTGGTGGCCGGCGACGACGCCCACTTCGCGGCCGTCTCCGGCGCCCTCGACCGCCGCCTTGCCGAGGACGGCCGCCGCCTCGACGCCCTGCGCCGGCAGCCGCGCGGCAGCGGCGAGTATGCACTGGAGCGGGATGCCGGGATCCGCCGGCTGTCCTCCCGCCTGCTCCTGCTCCAGCGGTTCGGCCTAGACCTGGTGCTGGGCCGGATGGTGTCTGGTGACGGCAGCGGCACCACCGTCTACGTGGGCCGCACCGGCCTGACCGACGGTGACGGCCACCACCTGCTCATCGACTGGCGCTCCCCTGCGGCTGAACCGTTCTTCGCCGCCACCCACGCCCACCCCCTCGGCCTGGCCAGCCGCCGCCGCTACCGGTGGAGTCGCGGGTGCATCACCGACTACTGGGACGAGCTCTTCACCACCGCGCGACTGTCCGGCGGACCGCAGGCCCGCGCCGCGCTCGACGATCAGTCCGCCTTCATCGCCAGCCTCGGGGCCCACCGGACGCCGCGCATGCAGGACGTGCTCGGCACCCTTCAGGCGGACCAGGACGCGATCATCCGCGCCGGTTCCGGCGGGGCGCTGGTGGTCGACGGAGGCCCGGGCACCGGTAAGACCGTCGTCGCCCTGCACCGCACGGCACACCTGCTCTACGCCGACGAGCGGCTCCGCCGCCACCGCGGTGGCGTGCTCGTCGTGGGTCCCCATGAGCCCTACCTGGCCTATGTGGCGGACGTGCTGCCGTCGCTCGGCGAGGACGGGGTGCTCACCACGACGGTGCGTGGCCTGCTCCCGGAGGGAGCCACGGTTCCCGCCGAGGTGGATCCGCGGGTCGCCGATCTGAAGGCCCGGCGCGACCTGGTGGACGCCGTGGAGCCGGCGGTCCGGCTGTATGAAGAACCTCCGTCCGACGCCCTGCTGGTGGAGACACCGTGGGGCGAGGTCTGGTTGTCCCCCGAGGACTGGGCCGAGGCCTTCGACGCCCCCGACTCCGGCACCCCGCACAACGAGGCCCGGCAGGACGTCTGGACGGCGCTGCTCCAGATCCTGGCGGAGGGCCACAGCGCCGCGACGGACCCGGACGCCGCCGTGGACGAGGAGGACGGCGGACCGGCCACCGAACTGCTGTACCGGTCCTTCGAGGCGAACCGTGAGCTGCGGGCGGCCTTCGCCCGCGCCTGGCCGGTGCTGCGGGCCGAGGAGATCGTCGGCGACCTGTTCACGGTGCCCGCCTACGTGTCCCGGTGCGCCCCGGCGCTGGAGCCGTCCGAGGTGCGGTCCCTGCAACGCGCGGATCCTCAGGCGTGGACCCTGTCCGACCTGCCGATCCTGGACGCGGCACGCCGCCGCATCGGTGATCCGCACACCGCCTCGAAACGCCGCGCACGCGACCAGGCTCACGAGCGCAACCAGGCCGCCCTGGACCGGGTGATCGATGAACTGGTGGCAGCCGACGACTCCGACCTGCAGCTGATGACCTCCCTGAGGACCGAAGACATCCGGGACCAGCTCGTCGTCGACGACGACCTGCCGGCGGCAGACCGCGACCCGCTGGCCGGGCCCTTCGGGCACATCGTGGTGGACGAGGCACAGGAGCTGACCGACGCCGAGTGGCGGATGCTGCTGGACCGGTGCCCGTCCCGGAGCCTCACCATCGTCGGGGACCGTGCCCAGGCCCGGCGGGGGTTCACCGAGAGCTGGCGGCAGCGGCTGGAGCGCGTCGGGGTCGGGCCGGTGGAGATCGCCACGCTCTCGATCAACTACCGCACGCCAGAAGAGGTCATGGCGGAGGCCGCCCCCGTGATCCGTGCGGAGGTCCCGGATGCCCGCGTGCCGACCTCGGTCCGGGCGTCCGGGATCGCGGTGCACCACGGCACGGTGGATGAGCTGGACGAGGTGCTGGACGCCTGGCTGGAGGAGCACGACCAGGGTGAGGGCACCGCCGTCGTGATCAGTGCGGACGGGACCGCAGCGGCCGGCCCGGTGCGGGGCCGGGTGCGGTCCCTGACACCCGCCCTGGCCAAGGGCCTCGAGTTCGACCTGGTGATCCTGGTCGACCCGCAGGACTTCGGTCCGGGGATCGAGGGTGCGGTGGACCGGTACGTGGCCATGAGCCGGGCCACCCGGCAGCTGGTGATCCTGGAGGACTGAGGGCCGTCCTGGAAGACTAGGCTGGAAACCAGACGTACCGGTTTTCTCGATCAGGGGTGGATGTCCATGTCAGGCGTAGTCGCAGCCCACGGTTACTTCGATCCCCGCCGCGGCCAGCGGATGCTGGACCGGTTAGCCCACCGCGGCCCGGATGGGGCGGGCAGCCGGGAGCTGGGCCGGTCCTGGCTCGGCAGCAGGTACCTGTCCATCGTCGATCCGGTCTCCGGTGACCAGCCGCTGTCCGGCGGACGGGACGGCGGACTCTGGGTCGTCGGGGACGGGATGATCCACAACCACCGCCGGATCCGCGAGCGGCTGGGTGACGGGCGATTCCGCACCGACTCGGACCTGGAAGCCGCGATCGTCCTCGTCGAGGAGTATGGCGCTGAGGCCTTCGAGCACCTGTGGGGCCCCTTCGCCCTGGTGGTCGCCGGTGTGGACGGCCGATTCGCCGCGGCCCGCGACATCCTCGGGCTGGCCCCGCTGTACTGGGTGCACGAGGGAGAGACGGTGGTGTTCGCCTCCGAGCTGAAGGCCTTCGACGAGGATCAACGCACCGCAGTGCGGCCCTTCCCGCCCGGACACTGCTGGACGCCGCAGGAGGGGCTCAAGCCCATCCGGCGCTTCCCCGGCACCACACCGGTGCTCCTGCAGAGCCGGTCAGCGGACGACGAGCCCCCGGCCTGGGTGTTCGACGCCCTGCGCGAGAACCTGGTCCGGGCCGTGGACCGCAGCCTCGCCAGCCGGCAGCGTCCAGGCGTGCTGTTGTCCGGTGGCGTGGACTCCAGCATCATCACCGCGATCGCCGCCCGGCGCGGCGACTGGGCGTCGGCGCCGCTGAAGACCTTCGCCGTCGGGCTCGAGGGCAGCGGCGACCTCACGGCCGCCCGGATCGTGGCCGAGCATTGCGGCACGGACCACCATGAGCTGGTCTACACCGCCCAGGACGCCATCGATGCCGTGCCAGAGGTCGTCGCCGGGCTCGAGTCCTTCGACCCGAAGCTCGTGCATTCGGCGGTGCCCAACTACTTCATCTCCCGCCTGGCGTCCCTGCACGTCAAAGTCGTCCTGGTCGGCGAGGGCGCCGACGAGCTCTTCGCCGGTTACACCCACTACGGGCGCCACCGTGACGGTTCCGAATTGCACGCGGAGCTGCTGGAGACCCTGCAGAGCATGCATATCGGCGGGCTGCAAAGGGTGGACCGTGTAGCCGGTGCGCTCGGAGTGGAACCCCGCCTGCCGTTCCTGGACCTGGACATGGTGGAACTGGCGATGGCCCTGCCTCCGGAGTGGAAGCTCGTGGGCCGGGACCGGCCGGCCAAGTGGTTGCTGCGGAAGGCCTTCGACGGATGGCTGCCGGACGAGGTGCTGTGGCGCCGCAAGGAGCAGTTCGGCGAGGGCACCGGCATGAACGACGTCCTGGCCGAGCACTTCGGCCAGACCGTCAGCGACGACGATCTGGCGGCCGAGGCGGATGCCCTCACTCCTCCGGTGCGCACCCGCGAGGAACTCGCCTACTACCGGATGTTCGAGGCCGTCCTGCGCGGCGTCAACGCCCAGGAGACCGTCGGGGGGGGGGCCTGGGGAACCGGCCGACGATGGGGTCACTGCGGTCCGTGACAGGGGCGGTCAGCCGCCGATGAGGCCCTGGTCCTGGAGCCACTCCTCGGCGACGTCCCGCGGGTCCTCGCCATCGGTGTCGACCTTGCCATTGAGTTCCATCATGGTCTCGTTGGTGAGCTGCTCCGAGATCGGGGCCATGATCTCGGCAATCGCCGGGTACTCATCCAGGGTCTCCTGGCGCAGGGTCATGGCACCCTGGTACTCGACGAAGAACTCCTGGTCGTCCTCCAGGACCACCATGTCGTTCGACGCGATCCGGGCGTCGGTGGAGAACACCTCACCGAACTCACAGGTGTCGCCGACCTGGGTGTAGATCAGGTTCAGTTCGAGCTCCACGATCTCGGAGAACTCGAAGCCGTAGGCCTCCTCCAGACCGGGCAGGCCGTCATCGCGGTTGATGAACTCGCTGGCCGCACAGACCCGGGCCTGGTCCGGGTTCGCCTGGATGAACTCCGCCGCATCGGACTGCGTAACCAGGGAGTTCTCGTCGGCGAAGTCCTGCTTGACGGCGATGCGATAGGTGTTCTCGAACGGGGCCGCGTCCAGCCAGGCGATGCCGTTCTCGGCATCGGCCTCCGCCACGGCGGCGAACAGGTCCTCGGGGACCTCCTCGGTGGTGTTGCCGAGGATGTTGACCCAGCCGGTTCCGGTGTAGTCCCAGTAGAAGTCGATCTCGTCCGTCTCCAACGCCTCACGGACGGTGGCGCTGCCCGAGATCCCGGTCTGGTCCTCGATGCTGGCCCCCGCGTCCTCCAGGGCGAGCGCGGTGATCTGGGAGAGGACGACGGACTCCGTGAATTCCTTGGAGCCCGCGGTGAGCTCGGCCCCGTCCAGCGTGCCGGCGTTGGCGCTGTCCCCGCCGCCGCCGTCGCCGCCGCCGCAGGCGGTCAGCAGCAGCGCGGTCACTGCCGTCAGGCCAATGCCGCCGAGCATGGTCTTGCGGGTGCGTGTGTTTCTCATGTCAGTTCCTCATTTCGATGCGATCACCGGGTGATCGGTGCGGTCAGGGTGCGATCAGGATGCGTTCTGGATGCGGTCACGGTGCGCTCGTTCACGCCTGCCCGGACCGGAGCCCCTTCGGCTGCAGCAGGTTCTCTGCCAGGCCGGCGAGGTAGTCGATGAGCAGGGCGAGCACGGAGGTCAGCACGGCGCCGACCACCTGCACCAGCACCCGGTTGGTGGAGAGCCCGGCCATGATGACGTCACCCAGTCCACCGCCGTTGATGTACGTCGCCAGCGTTGCCGTGCCCACGTTGATCACCAGGGCGGTGCGGACGCCCGCCAGGATCACGGGAACGGCCAGGGGCAGCTCCAGGCGGCGCAGGACCTGGAACCGGGACAGGCCCATGCCCCGCCCGGCCTCCAGCACGTTCTCATCCACCTGTTCCAGTCCGACCATCGTGTTCAGCAGCACCGGGATGATCGCGTAGAGCACGAGGCCGACGATCGCGGCCTGGAACCCGAGGAACAGGAACATCACGGCCAGCAGCACGAGAACGGAGATCGTCGGCACCGCCTGGCCCAGGGTCAGAAGGGTGATGATGAACGGGCGGATCCGGCGGGTGAAGGGTCTGGTCAGCAGGATGCCCAGGGGAACGGCGATCAGGAGGGTGATCACGGTGGACACCGCGGTGAGGGCCACGTGCTCCCCCACGGCCGTGGACAGGGCCGCGGCGTTCAGGGAGCGTGCCTCGATCGAATCGAGCTCCTGGCCGTTCACGTAGAGGTACAGGGTGACCAGGACGGCGGCCAGGATGAGGGGCATCGTCAGGTAACCCACCCATCCGCGGCGGGCGGCGGCGGGCGGGGTCTGGGTGACGACGTCGGCATCCCGGACCCCGGAGTGGGTGGCCGTGCTCATGGCGTCGTCCTCCCATCCGCGAACTCGGTGCGGGCCTCTGCGACGGCGGAGTGGCGCATGGAGCGGATGGCCTCATTGATCTGCTCGATGTCCACGACCCCCAGGTGCCGGCCGTCCTGATCCACCACGACGGTGACGGCGTAGCGGGCGGCGATCAGTTCGTTGAGCGCGTCGCTCAGGGTGGCCCGTGACTCCACGACGGCCTGGGGCACGGTGCCGATCCGGTCCAGTGACTGTCCCTCGCCCCGTCGCAGGTCATCTGCACCGACCCAGCGGGCCGGGCGTCCCTCCGTGTCCAGCACGAGGACCGCACTGTGGTCCGATTCGCGCAGCACCCGGTGTGCCTGTTCCACGGAGTCCGCGGCGGACACTGTGGGCCACGGAGCGAGCTCGATGTCCCGGACGCGGGACAGGCTGAGCCGCTTCAGCGAGGCGCCCCCACCGATGAAGTCACGGACGAAGTCGTTGGCCGGTGCGGTGAGGATCTTCTCCGGAGTGTCGTACTGCGCGATGGAGGACCCCTCCTGCAGGATCGCGATCCGGTCCCCCATCTTGATGGCCTCATCGATGTCATGGGTGACGAATACGATCGTCTTGCGCACCTCGGACTGGAGGCGCAGGAACTCGTTCTGGAGGCGCTCGCGGGTGATGGGGTCGATCGCCCCGAAAGGCTCGTCCATGAGCATGACCTGCGGGTCACCGCCGAGGGCACGGGCGACCCCGACGCGCTGCTGCTGTCCGCCGGAGAGCTGCTTCGGATAGCGGCCGCGGTACTCGCCCGGGTCCATGTTGACCATGCTCAGCAGCTCGTCCACCCGGGCCCGGGTGCGGGCGGCGTCCCAGCCCAGCAGCTTCGGCACGGTGGCCACGTTCTCGCCGATGGTGAGATGCGGGAACAGACCCGTCTGCTGGATGACGTAGCCGATCCTCCGGCGCAGCTGATCCGCGTTCGTGGTGGTGACGTCCTCGCCGCCGAGGATGATCCGGCCGGAGGTCGGTTCGATGATGCGGTTGATCATCTTCATGGTGGTGGTCTTGCCGCAGCCCGAAGGTCCCACGAGGACCACGATCTCGCCGGCGTGGATGTCCAGGGTGAGTCCGTCCACGGCGTTGCGCTGTGTCCCGGGGAAGCGCTTGGTCAGGTTCTCGAGGCGGATCATGACCTCGGGTTCCGGTACGGTCTGCGGTGTCTGGGTCATCGGATACCTCGCGAAGTAGTCAGTCGCTGGACGGTGTAGAAGATCAGGTCGAACAGGACGGCCAGCACGATCACGCCGAGGGTGCCGGCCAGCACCATGTTCACGGCCACGGGGGTCCCCACCCGGGCCAGCCCGGTGAAGATCATCTCGCCGTAGCCCGGTCCGTTGACCACCGCGCCGATGGCCGCGATGCCCAACAGCACGAGGGTGGTGACGCGGACGCCGGTGATGACCACGGGCCAGGCCAGCGGCAGTTCGATGCGCAGCAGGCGTTGCCGCCGGTTCAGGCCCATCCCCTGGGCTGATTCGATGACGGCCGGGTCCACTTCGCGCAGCCCGGTGATCGTGTTGCGCACCACCGGCAGCAGCCCATACAGCACCAGCGCGAACAGCACCGGCGGCCAGCCGAGCCCGAGGGGGCCCAGCAGCAGGATGAACAGCGCGAAGGACGGAATGGTCAGGAACGTGCCGGTGATCGCGAGCACGAACTCCCGTGGACGCTCCGTCCGATAGGTGGCGATGCCCAGGGCCACACCGATGACGGTGGCGATGAGGACTGCTGCACCGACGATCGCGGCGTGTGCCAGCCCCATCTCGAGCAGGTCGTCTGCCCGGTTTCCCAGGAACTCGAGGAATTCCACGGCTGCCCCCTTTCGAGACGAATAATGCCTGGTGACGACTATAGTTCAGCGCATTTCCGCGGTACGCCTCAGTAGGTCAGGCGGACGGCGGCCTCGCGCAGGTAGCGGTCCACCAGCGAGTAGGCGTCCCGGGTCAGGGCGCGCCACAGGTGCAGCGCCAGCGCCGGATCGTCCTGTTCCAGCACCTCGATCGCCTCCGGCGTGAGGACCATGAGCTCGACCTCGCCCACGGCCTTCTCGGTGGTCTCCTGCCGGTCCGCGGTCCCGAGGGCCAGTTCGCCGAAGGTCATCCCGGCCCCCAGCGTGTTCAACCTCACCCGCTCACCCAGGGGGTTCGTGGCGATGGTGTTGATCTGACCGGAGACGATGAAGTGCACACCGCCGAAGCGCTGACCCACCCGGCGGATGACGTCCCCGTCCTCGTGGAAACGGCGCTCCATCAGGGCGGCCAGCCGTTCGCGGTCGGCCTCCTCCAGGAGGTCCAGGGCCGGCGACGAGGTCACCGGAACCCGTTCCGTGGCCGAGACCGGCGCGCCGTAGCGTTCCAGCAGGGCATTCTCGCAGTGCTCGACCGCCTCACCGAGGCCCTGGAAGACCGGCACCGGGGTGCCGTGACACTCGGGGTCGGCGTCGGGGTGGACGATGAGGGCCGGGGCCTCCTCGCCGGTGACGAGGACGAGCTCCCGTCCGGCCGCGGCCAGCTGCCGTTGGAGACCGGTGATCATCTGCCGGGCGAGCCGGCCGGCGTCGTACACCTGCCGGAGGTCCAGGACCACGAACACGACGCCGTCCTCCAGTTCACTGACCGCGCGGACCAGCGATTCGGTGCCCGCGAAGAAGAGGTCTCCGGTCACCTCGATGATGCGGGCCCGGTCTCCGTAGCGCTCCAGTACCTCGGCTTCCTCCTCCGTGCGCCGTACGCGGGAGGGAAATCGGGAGATCTCCATGGTGTCCTTGATCGCGGACCGCCCGCTGCGGGCGGCGCGCACGAAGTGCATCTCCATGTCCTTCGACACCCGCCGGCAGGTCTCCAGCCCGCGGACGCTGTTGCCGTGCCCGTCCAGCGGGGGTGAGAAGACGGCCAGACCGGCCTGGCCGGGCAGCACGGCCAGCGTCCCGCCACCCACCCCGGACTTCGCGGGCATGCCGACGCTGCTGACCCAGGCGCCGGCGTCGTCATACATCCCGGAGGTCATCATGACGGACAGGACCCGTTCCACCACGTCGATCTCGAGGACCTGCTCGCCGCTGACCGGCTGTGTGCCGCCGTTGGCCAGGGTGGCCGCCATCATGGCCAGGTCACGGCAGGTGACCTGGACGGAGCACTGGCGCAGGTAGTTCTCCAAGGCGCGGCTGGGATCGTTCTCGATGACCTCCACGGAGCTGAGCAGGTAGGCCAGCGCATGGTTGCGGTCACTGTGCCGGATCTCCACGTCGAAGACCGCACGGCTGCTGGACAGCTCCCGCCCGGCGAACCGGGAGTAGGTGTCCACGATCCGGCGCACGGCGGACTTACCACCGCCGCCACGGATCATCGAGGCCACCGCCAGCGCCCCGGCGTTCACCATGGCGTTCGGCGGCCGGCCCGTCACCGGGGCCAGGGATATCTGATTGAACGGGTCCCCGGAGGGCTCCACGTCCACCTTCTCGTCCACGGCCTCGAAGCCATAGTCCGCCAGGGCGAGTCCATAGCTGAACGGCTTGGAGATCGACTGGATCGAGAACTCCTGGTCGGCGACGCCGACGGAGTAGACCCGCCCGTCCACGGTGGCCAGGCAGATGCCGAAGTCCTCCGGGTTCGGTTCCCGCCCCGGGGGGTGCACCAGGTACGGCGCTCCCCCGCGCAGGCGCTGGACGTCAGCGAGCAGCGACTCGAGGTACTCCTGGATGGGCGATTCCATGCCCCAACCGTAATAGCCCGGGTCAGGCGTCGATGACGACGACCGTCAGGACGGGCGCCCGACGGTAGGCACGGTCCAGGTGCCGGGCCACCGTGTCGCCGATCAACTGTTCGAGCTGGTCGAGGTCGTCGATCTCGGACACGGACGGCTTCGAGAGCGCGATCGAGACCTTCTTGGCCGCGCCGTCGAAGATCACCTTGTCCTGGATGAAACCCTTGGTGACGAACTCGAGCGGCTCGGCCAGCTGGTTGGTGTCCGCGTCCACGAGGGCCACCACCGTCACGGCGCCGCCTTCCTGCAGCGACGTGCGCTCCTTCAGGGTCTCCTCGGTGACCTTGCCGACGGTGTGTCCGTCCACATAGACCAGGCCGGCCTCGACCTGACCGGACACGGCCGCCTTGCCGTTGACCAGGTCCACGGTGGTGCCGTCCTTGACGACCAGCACGCGCTCCGGGGCGATACCGGTCTTGACGGCGAGCTCCGCGTTGGCGTGCAGGTGCTTGGACTCGCCATGGACGGGCATGACGTGCGTGGGCTGGACGATGTTGTAGCAGTAGACCAGCTCGCCGGCGGACGCGTGCCCGGAGACGTGCACCTTGGCGTTGCCCTTGTGCACCACCTTGACCCCGAGGTCCGTGAACTTGTTGATGATGCCGTAGATGGCGTTCTCATTGCCGGGGATCAGCGAGCTGGCCATCAGCACCGTGTCATCCGCGCCGAGCCTGATCTGGTGGGTGCCGTTGGCCATCCGGGACAGCGCCGCCAGAGGTTCACCCTGGGAGCCGGTGCAGATGAGGGTGATCTTGTTGTCCGGCATGGACTGCAACTTCTTGAAGTCCACCACCAGCCCGCGCGGGATCTTCAGGTAGTCGAGCTCACGGGCGATGCCCATGTTCTTGACCATGGACCTCCCCACGAACGCCACCTTGCGGCCGTGTGCGTGGGCGGAGTCCAGGACCTGCTGGATCCGGTGGACGTGGCTGGCGAAGCTGGAGACGATGATCCGCTTCGGTGCGCTGGCGAAGACCTGGTCGATCGCCGGGGTCAGCTCGCGCTCGGAGATGGTGAAGCCGGGGACCTCGGCATTGGTGGAGTCGGTGAGGAACAGGTCCACGCCCTCCTCGCCCAGGCGGGCGAAGTGACGCAGGTCCGTGATCCGGCCGTCCAGCGGGAACTGATCCATCTTGAAGTCACCGGTGTGCAGGACCAGGCCTGCCGGGGTGCGGATGGCCACGGCCAGCGCGTCCGGGATGGAGTGGTTCACCGCCACGAACTCGAGTTCGAAGGGCCCGGACTGGTGGATGTCCTCGGCCTCCACGTGCACCGTCACCGGGGTGATCTTGTGCTCGGTGAGCTTGGCGGTGATGAACGCCAGCGTCAGCTGGGAGCCGATCAGGGGGATGTTCGGGCGTTCCTTGAGCAGGTAGGGCACGCCGCCGATGTGGTCCTCGTGCCCGTGGGTCAGGACGATGCCCACAATGTCATCCCAGCGGCCCTGCAGGGAGGTGAAGTCCGGCAGGATGACGTCGATGCCCGGTTGGTGCTCCTCGGGGAACAGCACACCGCAGTCGACGATCAGCAGTTTGCCGTTGTACTCGAAGACGGTCATGTTGCGCCCGACCTCGCCGAGGCCTCCCAGCGGCGTGACCCGCAGCCCCCCGGAAGGAACGCCGGACGGGGACTTGGACTTGCGGGGCGAACGGGGCGAACGGGCCAAAGGATCACGCTTTCATCGGGATTGTTTCAAGACGGGGGACCATGCCGACTGCGCGGAACCGGCATGAACGCGGACCGCGACAGGGAGATCAACTCCCCATGCTACCCCTCACGGTGGTGCTCCGGTGCCCCGGTGCGGGGGTGCCGCCGCTTGGGGCACAGAAAAGCCCTTGTTCCGCAGAACAAGGGCTTTTCATCCGGTGGAGGTAAGGGGATTCGAACCCCTGACCTTCTCCATGCCATGGAGACGCGCTACCAACTGCGCCATACCCCCAGATGCGTTGTTTCCGGCTGTCCCGTTTCCGTTCCGTCCGAAGCAACTCCATAAATATACACAGCACGTCGCGCCCTCCGCAAATCGAACAGGCCTCCTGTGGCCGGGGGCACCGGAGGCGGCATCCGCGCACCGGCCCTCGCCGTTGACCACCGGCCGTCACGCGTTGTAGGCCTCGATCCGCCACTGCCCGGGGCGCTGAGGCGAGCCTTCCAACACGATCGCCGCACCATTGCGCAACCGCTCCAGCCGCCCCATCCCGGCGGCGTCCATCCCGGTCAGGAGCGTGGCTGCGGCCCGGAGGCAGTTCCCGTGAGCGGTGACCAGCATGGTCTCCGGCGAGCCGAGGGTGGACTCCGCCTCGGCCACCATGCCGGTGATGGCGGTGACCACCCGGGTCCCCGACTGCCGCGGGGTCTCCCCGCCCAGGGGACCGTGGTCCAGGTGGGAGGTGCGCCACGTGGTCCAGTCCTCGGGCCACTGGGTCCGGATCTCGGTGAAGCTCAGACCCTCCCAGGTGCCGCCGCCGGTCTCCTTGAACTCCTCGTGCAGCACCAGGTCCAGGCCACGGCCGTCCACCACGGATTCCGCAGTGGCGCGGGCACGGACCAGGGGCGAGGACGCCGCCAGGTCGAAAGGGTGGCCGGCCAGCCGGCGCGCGGCCTCCGCGGCCTGGGATCGGCCGACATCGTCCAAGGGGATGTCCGTGTGTCCCTGGTAGCGCTCCTCGGCGTTCCACGCCGTGCGGCCGTGCCGCAACAGGACCAGTTGCATTCCGTCTCCCCCGTTCAGTCCCGGTCAGTCCTGGTCAGTCCCGCTCCGACGAGGGACGGGGATCAGTCCTGATCCCGGCTGGGCGTCCAGTCCCGCGGCCCCTCGTCCGGGTCCACCGCCGAGCCGCCCTCCTCCGCGGCCACACCGTCGGCCAAGCCGAGATCCACCAGCGGTGCGTCCTTCCAGAGGCGGTCCAGCGCGTAGAACACGCGCTCCTCCTCGTGCTGGACGTGCACCACGAAGTGGCCGTAGTCCAGCAGGACCCAGCGTCCGCCGGCCTTGCCCTCGCGGCGGATGACGTCCAGCGTGAGCTGCTGGGTCAGCACGTCCTCGATCTCATCCACCACCGAGACGACCTGCCGTTCGGAGCCGGCAGAGGCGATCAGGAAGGCGTCGGTGAGGCCCATCTGCTGCGCCACGTCCACGGCCACGATGTCCGTGGCCTGCTTGTCTGCGGCGGCCTGTCCGGCCAGTTTGAGTGCGGTCAGGGTGGTCTCGGGAATGGTCATAGGCACCTCGGTGTGGATCGGTCAGCGAACGGGTCGGATGGATGAAAGCAGTGAACAGGACGGAAGAAGCGGTCAGCAGTGGAGGGATGCCGGTCAGAAGACGATGGCGAGGATCAGGGCGACCACGAGGATCAGGACCACGATCCCGGCCACGATCATCAGGGTCCGCTCGCGTGAGGACCATTCGGAGGCCTGGATGGAGTCGAGTCCATGCGCGGACTGTGCGTCCACGGGATCATGCCGGTCGGTGGGAGAGGCGGTCCCCCGCTTCAGTGCGGCAGGGCCAGCCACCGGCTTCACTCCGGCCGGTGACGTCGTCACCGACGGTGACGCGGCCCGCGGAGCCGCCGATGGGACCCGGCTGATCAGGCCGGTGTTGAGCTGCCGCGCCTTCTCTGCCAACAGCTCCTGTTCCCGGAGCAGGGCGGGGTCGACCGTGGAGGGGTCCGCCGCTGCCGCGGCCTCGATCCGCGCCGCCAGCGCGGCACCCTCTGCGGCCAGGGACTCCCGCGTGAACGGCTGCCCACCGGAGGCGACGGGCGCGGTGGAGGCGGCGACGCCGGCGTCGGTGATCTCAGCGG
>NZ_JALDXU010000057.1:0-21377 GCF_032154715.1 Citricoccus sp.
TTCAAAAAATTGGCATCAACAAACTTGGCACACTATTGAGTTCTCAAACAACAGGCACATCATGACTACTCACAAAGAATCCGGTAAGACCGGCGAAATCTTTGCTTTTCTCATCTGCGGCTTTTCAAGCTTAGTTCCTTGTTTCCTCCCCGTCAAATCGGCGTTTCCGGCGATTTTCTGGTTTGGAACCGAAGTTCCTTGGTGTTGATTCCGGTTCTCAGGACTACCACTGAAGTGGCTGTCCGTTGCTCCGGAGCAACTTTTCTAGCTTAGATCCTCTCTCGACTCGGTGTCAAATCCACCGAACCGGGCTTTTCCTCCGGACCGAAGTCCTTCCGAGCTGCCTGGATCCTCACCAGCGGTTCCGCCTCGCGGCTTTCCCGGTGCCATGGTGTGGTGTCCGACCCCGGGTTTCCCGTGGATCTTCGCCGTTCCGGCCTGGAAGAACTTGTCTTCCGCGCCTTGGCACAAGAGAAGACAATACACAGGTTCTGGGGCTTTGCATAATCGGCCGTCCCACCCCCTCCGAGCGCCCCTCGGAGACGGAACGAGCGGGATCAGCCGATCGGGCGAAGGTAGACCGTCGCGAGCGGCGGAGCGGTGATCACCGCGGACGCCGGCTGTCCCTGCCACGCCTCCTCCGCTGCCTCAATCCGCCCTCCGTTGCCCAGACCGGATCCGCCGTAGCTCTCCGCATCGGTGTTGAGGACCTCGCGCCACTGACCCGCGAAGGGCAGTCCCAGGCGGACCTCATGGTGGGGGCTGCCGGACAGGTTCGTCACGCAGACCAGGGGACGGGCCTCGCCGGCACCGGCCTCCGGAGTGGACCAGCGGATGAACGAGAAGAGGTTCCGGTCGCCGTCGTTCTGGTCGATCCACTGGAACCCGGCTGGATCGTTGTCCTGGCTCCACAGTTCGGGGGCGTCGCGGTACAACAGGTTCAGGTCCCTCACGGCCTTCATGAGTCCCTTGTGATGGGGGGTGTCCGTGAGCCACCAGTCCAGCCCGTGGGATTCGCGCCACTCGGACTCCTGGCCGAACTCGGAACCCATGAACAGCAGCTGCTTGCCCGGGTGCGCCCACATGTAGGCGTAGTACGCCCGCAGGGAGGCCAGCTGCTGCCACCGGTCCCCCGGCATCTTGCGCAGCAGGGACCCCTTGCCGTGGACCACCTCGTCATGCGAGAGCGGCAGCACGTAGTTCTCGCTCCAGGCATAGACCAGTGAGAACGTCATCTCGTGGTGATGCCACTTGCGGTTGACCGGGTCCTCGGACAGGTAGGAGAGCGAATCGTGCATCCAGCCCATGTTCCACTTCAGGCCGAAGCCGAGCCCGTCGTGGCTGGTCGGCGCGGTGACCCCGGAGAATGCCGTGGACTCCTCGGCGATCATCACGATCCCCGGGTTGCGCCGGTAGGCCGTGGCCGTGGTCTCCTGCAGGAAGCTGATGGCCTCGAGGTTGTGGTTGCCACCGTGCACGTTCGGCACCCATTCCCCGTCCTCGCGGGAGTAGTCCAGGTACAGCATCGAGGCGACGGCGTCCACGCGCAGCCCGTCGATGTGAAACTCCTCCAGCCAGTACAGGGCGTTGGCCACCAAAAAGTTCCGCACCTCGGTGCGGCCGTAGTCGAACACGAGGGTGCCCCAGTCCGGGTGCTCCCCCTTGCGCGGGTCCGCGTACTCGTACAGGGGCTGTCCGTCGAACTTCGCCAGGGCCCAGTCGTCCTTGGGGAAGTGCGCGGGCACCCAGTCCAGGAGCACGCCGATGCCGGCCTGGTGCAGCCGGTCCACCAGGTACTTGAAATCGTCCGGGGAGCCGAACCGGGAGGTGGGTGCGTAGTAGCCCGTGACCTGGTAGCCCCAGGACCCTCCGAAGGGGTGCTCCGCCACCGGCATGAACTCCACGTGAGTGAAGCCCTGCCAGGAGACGTACTCGACCAGCTGGTCCGCCAGCTCGCGGTAGCTCAGGCCCGGTCGCCAGGAGCCGACGTGCACCTCATAGACGCTCATGGCCGCATCGTGCGGGTTGGTCCCCGCCCGCCGCTCCATCCACGCCGCGTCCCCGAAGGCATACCGGGAGTCCTCCACCCGGGACCCGGAGGCCGGGGGCACCTCGGTCCAGCGTGCCATGGGGTCGGCCTTGTCCCGCCAGTGGCCGTCCCGGCCGAGGATGGCGTACTTGTAGACGGTGCCGGCCCCGATCCCCGGGACGAAGATCTCCCAGATCCCCGAGTCGCCCAGCGAGCGCAGAGCGTGCTGGCGGCCGTCCCAGCCGTTGAAGTCGCCCTTGACCCGCACGGCCGCCGCGTTGGGGGCCCAGACGGCGAAGGAGGTGCCCGTGATGTCGCCCTGGGGCGAGGAGTAGTGGCGCACCCGGGCGCCGAGGACCGTCCACAGCGTCTCGTGCCGGCCCTCGCGGAACAGGTGCTGGTCCAGCTCCCCCACGGTGGGCAGGTACCGGTACGGATCGTCCTGTTCGGCCTCGGCCACGCCGGGGTAGGTCACGAGGAGGCGGTAGCCCGGGACGTGGCCCGGGTCCGTGGCAGGGGCCGTCCCGACCCACACGCCCTCGTGTTCATGGCGCAGCGGGACGCGCGTGCCGTCGTCGAGCAGGACCGCCAGATCCTCGGCCAAGGGCCGCAGCACCCGGAACGTCACGGTGCCGGTGTCCCCCAGGTGGGCGCCGAGCACCTCGTGCGGCTGGTGATAACGGCCCTGGGCGACGGCGGCCAGCACCTCCGCGTGCACCTCCAGCGGCACGGTGGTGGTTCTTCCTGCGGTGTTCTTCGCGGCATGATCCGGTTCCACGGCATCCTCCTGGATGGTGTTCTGGCGTTCTGGGCCCACGGTAGCCGCCACGGCGGCCCGGCGCAGGAGTCCGCGGACGGCCGCGGCGGGGACCTCGACCCAGTCCGGGCGGTGGCGTAGCTCGTAGGCGGTCTCGTAGAGCGCCTTGTCCAGCATCAGGGCGGTGAAGACGGTGGACCCGGTGTCCACCGTCGCCCCGGCAGCCGACCCGTACCCTTCGAGGAACGCCTGCTGGACCGGTTCCGTCCAGGCCGGGGTCCCGGACAGGGCGCCGGCATAGTCGAAGGAGCGCAGCATCCCGACGACATCGCGCAGCGGCAGGTCCCACCCGGATCGCTCCGTCGCCTCCCGAAGTGGTTCGCCCTCGAAGTCGAGGACCGTCCAGCGCCAGCCGTCCTGTCCCGCGGTGGTGGCGGCCGCCGGCGAGGCCAGGACCTGCCCGAGGTGGTAGTCGGCGTGGATCCGCTGCAGCGGCGGTATCCCGGCTCTGACCTGAGGGGACCGCAGTGAGTCGATCACCGTGCGCAGCCCGTTTCCGTGCTCCTCGCCCACGGCCGAGGCGGCCTCGCGCCATCCCCACTCGAGGCGGTCCGCGAGCGCCGTGAGCACGGCCGGTGTTCCCCCGCCGCCGTCGGAGGCGGGACGGGTGCCGAAGGCCTCGGCGAGGGCCAGGTGCAGCCGTCCAGTGGCCGCACCGATCCCGGCAGCCTCGGTGGTGAAGTCGCGACCGGCGGCGGCCGCATCGGTGGCCTCGCGCCAGGCGTCTCGGGAGTCCTCGATGAACTCACGCAGCACGCAGAGTTCACCCGTCTCCGCGCCGGCCGCCGTCCCGGGACGGGTCCACGCCGCCGTGGCCGAGCCATACGTCACGGGGACCTCGCTGGAACCGCCGGCGGAGAGTGCCAGTCCGATCTCGACGTCGGGATGGGTGCCCGGGGCCAGCACCCGGAAGAATTTGAGGATGAGCCGCCCTCGTTCCGCTCCCACCACCACGGACGTGTTGGACTGCTCTCCCTGGAGCACGCGCAGCTGCAGGGTGTCGGGGGCGAAGGCCGGCCAGTCGCGGAAGCCGGCGTAGGCATGGCCCGAGCCTCCGTCAGACCCGCTGCTCCCCGTCGGCGCCTCGCGGCGCATCAGCTCCAACCACGCGGCCACGAACTCCGGATCCTGGGTGCCGTCGTAGACCCAGACGGCGCCCGAGGGCGTGTCACCCCGGCCGATCAGCGCGGCTGAAGCGCCCGGGACTTCCTCCCGGCGCGTCGCCAGGGGGACGGACACGGCGACGGCGACCTCGTCGCTTCCCGCGGGAGCGGCCGTGAGAATCAATGAGCGGAGCTGGACGTCACCGGCGTCGCTCGCAGCCGAGGCCAACCGGAGCTCACCGGCCCCGCGCAACGCGACGTCCCCCCGGAACGGGAACCACCGTTGGGCCGGGAGCCACCGGACCAGGAGGTCGTGGACGGCCGGGAAGGACTCGCTCATCGGTTCCTCCCCGCCGAGAGGTCCGGGGTGATGACCGGCATCGCCGTGGTGTAGGGGTTCGGCCGCCCGGCCAGGGCAGCGGCATCCGCTCCCGGCATGGGCTCGGGACCGGTGCGCAGCCGCAGCCAGTAGAAGCCGTGGCCGGGCAGGGTCACGGGCAGGCGGCCGTCCTCGCCGATGTCGAGGAAGGGCCGGCCGCCGAAGACATCACGCAGGCCCCGGCCCCCATAACCCGGCACGCTCAGCCAGGTGGCCACCGGTTCCGGGGCGAGGTTGAAGACGCAGAGCACCGTCTCGGGGTACAGGTCCTCGTCTTCGGAGGCCGGCAGGTCCCGGACGAAGGCGAGGACCTGTTCGGCCTCGGCCTCCACCACCGAGAAGTCGCCCAGCCCGAACACGGGGTGCCTCTTGCGGACGGCGAGGGTCTCGCGGACCCAGTGCAGCAGGGAGCCGTTGGAGGCCAGCTGCGCCTCCACGTTGACGTGGTTGTAGTGGTAGACGAGCGACTGGATGACCGGCAGGTACAGCTTGCCGGGATCGGCCTCGGAGAACCCGGCGTTGCGGTCCGGGTTCCACTGCATGGGGGTGCGGGAGGCATCCCGGTCCGGCAGCCAGATGTTGTCCCCCATGCCGAGCTCGTCCCCGTAGTACAGGAACGGCGAGCCCGGCATGGCCAGCAGCAGCGCGTGGATCAGCTCCAGCTCGGACCGGCTGTTGTCCAGCAGGGACGCGAGCCGGCGGCGAATGCCCACGTTGGCACGCATGCGCGAGTCCGGGGCGTACCACCCGAGCATCGCCTGGCGTTCCTCGGGGGTGACCATCTCGAGGGTGAGCTCGTCATGGTTGCGCAGGAACGTGCCCCACTGGGTGCCGGCGGGGATCTGCGGGGTCTCGGCCAACGCCTCGAGGATCGCGGTGGCCTTGTGGTCGCGCAGGGCGTAGAAGATCTTCGGCATGATCGGGAAGTGGAAGCACATGTGGCATTCCGGCTCCTCCTCCGAGCCGAAGTAGTCCACCACGTCCGCCGGCGGCTGGTTGGCCTCGGCGATGATGACCCGGCCCGGGTACTCCGCGTCGACCATGGCCCGCAGCTGCTGCAGGAAGACGTGGGTACGCGGGTCGTTCTCGCAGTCGGTGCCCTCCTCCTCGTAGAGATACGGGATGGCGTCAGCACGGAAACCGTCCACGCCCATGTCCATCCAATAGCGGACCACGTCGAACAGCGCCTCGATCACGGCGGGGT
Source organism: Citricoccus sp. (assembly GCF_032154715.1). Classification (GTDB taxonomy): domain Bacteria; phylum Actinomycetota; class Actinomycetes; order Actinomycetales; family Micrococcaceae; genus Citricoccus. The sequence goes on from NZ_JALDXU010000057.1 coordinate 5,533, forward strand.
TCTCGAAGTTCAGGTCCGGCTGGTGGGAGAAGAAGCGGTGCCAGAAGAACTGGCGGCGGACCGGGTCGAACGCCCAGTTGGACTCCTCCGTGTCCACGAAGATGATGCGGGCGTCCTGATACTTCTCGTCCGTGTCACTCCACACGTAGAAGTCCCCGTATGGGCCGTCCGGATCGGACCGGGACTCCTGGAACCAGGCGTGCTGGTCCGAGGTGTGGTTCAGCGGCAGGTCGATGATGACCCTCAGGCCGCGCGCATGGGCCTCGGCCACGAGCCGCTTGAAGTCCGAGGCGGTGCCGAACTCGTCCAGCACCTCGTAGTAGTCCGCGATGTCATAGCCGCCGTCCCGCAGCGGTGAGCGGTAGAACGGGGGCACCCACAGGCAGTCGATGCCCAGCCACTGCAGGTAGTCCAGCTTGTTGATCAAGCCCTCGAAGTCCCCGGACCCGTCCCCGTTGTCATCGTGGAAGGCCCGCACGAGCACCTCGTAGAACACGGCGGTCCGGAACCAGTCCGGATCGTGGGAGATCCCGTGGGTGTGCATCTGGAATGAATGAGCCATCAGCTGCCGCGCACCACCTTCAGGACGTGGGCCGGTTCCACGGCCGGGTCCAGGCGCACGTAGTTGGCCGCGCCCCACCACCAGCGGGCCCCGGTGACCAGGTCCTCGACCTCGAACCGGCCTTCGGAGTCCAGGTCCCGTGGGTCCAGATCGAGGGCCGCCACATCGAGCGAGACGGTGGCCTCACGTGCCGCGTGCGGGTCGCAGTTGAGCACCACGATGACCGTGTCCGCCCGGCCTGGCAGGGATTCCGTCAGCTCGGCGGCGTCCGGCACGCCGGGGAATATCGTGGGCTCTGCCGTGGCCCCGTACTGGCCGTCCGGCAGGTGGCGGCGGGACTTGGAGAAGACCAGGATCCCCTCGTTGTCCGCCGGGTGCAAAACGAGGTTCTGCAGGTCCTGGAACGCCGGGTGTGCCCGGCGGATCCGGTTCAGCCGGGTGATGTAGGGGGCGAGCGAGGCACCCCTGGCCTCGGCACCGGCGAAGTCGCGGGGGCGGAACTCGTACTTCTCGTTGTCGAGGTACTCTTCGGCGCCCGAGCGGGCCACATGCTCGAACAGCTCGAATCCGGCGTACATGCCCCACATCGGATTGGACAGGGCCGCCAGCACGGCCCGGATCTTGAACGCCGCAGGCCCGCCGAACTGCAGGAACTCCGTCAGGATGTCCGGGGTGTTGACGAAGAAGTTCGGACGGTAGAACGCCGGAGTCTCGGCCGTGACCTCGTGCAGGTACTCGGCGATCTCGTCCCGCGTGTTCCGCCAGGTGAAGTAGGAGTAGGACTGCTGGAACCCGGCCCGGCCCAGGGCGTGCATCATCGCCGGCCGGGTGAAGGCCTCCGCCAGGAACACCACCTCCGGATGCGTGCGGTGCACTTTGGCGATCAGCCACTCCCAGAACCACAGGGGCTTGGTGTGCGGGTTGTCCACCCGGAAGATCTTCACCCCGCGGGCGATCCACCGTTCCACGACCCTCAGGACGGCCCGCCGCAGCCCGCGGGGGTCGTTGTCGAAGTTCAGCGGGTAGATGTCCTGGTACTTCTTCGGCGGGTTCTCCGCGTAGGCGATGGTCCCGTCCACGCGGGTGGTGAACCACTCGGGATGCTCGGTCACCCAGGGATGATCCGGGGAGCACTGCAGGGCCAGGTCCAGGGCGACCTCCAGCCCGAGCCCGGCGGCCCGGTCGACGAACCCGGCGAAGTCCTCGGCCGTGCCGAGATCCGGGTGGATCGCGTCATGACCGCCCTCCGGCGACCCGATGGCCCACGGTGAGCCCGGGTCGTGAGGTCCGGCCTCCAGGGCGTTGTTCGGTCCCTTGCGGTGGGCCCGGCCGATCGGGTGGATCGGCGGGAGGTAGATGACGTCGAAGCCCATCTCCGCGACCGCTGGGAGCCGGCCGGCCGCCGTCGTGAAGGTTCCGGAGGCCCAGGTGCCCGATTGCGGGTGGTAGACCGCCCCCTCGGAGCGGGGGAAGAACTCGTACCAGGCACCGCGGCCGGCCAGCGCACGCTGCACGTCCAGCGGGTAGGCGGGCGACGGGGAGACGAACTCGCGGATCGGACGGGCGGCGAGCACATCGACCAGGTCCGGGTCCTCGGCCGCCCGCAGTCGCTCCTGCGTGTCCCGCGTGGCGTCCTCGAGGCCCCGCACGGCGCGGGCCAGGACGGCCCGGTCCGCCTCTGAACGGTCCGGATCGGCGGCGGCCCGCCGGAACAGCGCTCCACCCTCGGCCAGCATCAGCTCGACGTCCGCCCCCACCTCGATCTTGACGGTGGCGGCGTGGTGCCAGGTCGCAGAGGGATCGGACCAGCCCTCGACCGTGAAGGTGTGGGGGCCGACGACGGCCGGCCGCAGTGTGGCCCGGAACTCGTCCAGCCCGGGCGTGCCCTCGGTCATGCGCGTCCGCTGGACCTCCGCACCGTCCGGGCCATAGAGGACGGCGGTGGCCCCGAGCCGGTCATGCCCTTCGCGGAAGACGGTGGCGCGGACCGGGATGTCCTCGCCGACCAGTGCCTTGGCCGGGACGGCACCGCAGTGGACCACCGGCTGGACACCGGTGACCGGAATGCGGCCCACCTTGACCTCGGTGCGGACCATCGGCGTTCGGACAGAATTACTGGAATTCTTGGCAGCTCCCACGGTCCTGACGTTACCGGGGCGATCCTCCCCTGGCCACTGATCGGGACGAAATCGCGGACCGTGACGCGGGTCACCTCACTGGAAGGGCCCTGGACACCGAGGATTCAACCGGCGTCCAACCGCGCGTCGGCCGCGGTTCACCAGGCCGTCCCGCGGCAGCACGGGCCCCGTGGATAATGGGCCGGGTGAAGGCTATCCGTCGGTTTACCGTCCGTACCCACCTGCCCGAGTCGATCGCGGGACTGAGCCGGCTGGCGACCAACCTGCGGTGGTCCTGGCATCCCCAGACGAAGGAGCTGTTCCGGGACCTGGACCCCCAGGCCTGGTCGGAGTCGAACCAGGACCCCGTGGCCCTGCTGGGCTCCTTCGACCGGCACCGGCTGACCGAGCTCGCCGCCGACGCCTCGATCGTGGCCCGCGTCCAGGACGCGACCGCCGACCTGGACCGCTACCTCACCGAGGACCGGTGGTTTCAGCAGGACTTCGTCGGGGCGTCGGGTGGCCCGGGCGCGGACATCCCTTCCCCGCGGCCCATCGCCTACTTCTCCCCCGAGTTCGGCATCACCGCCGTTCTCCCCCAGTACTCCGGTGGCCTGGGCATCCTGGCCGGAGACCACCTGAAGTCCGCCTCAGACCTCGGGGTGCCGATCATCGGCGTGGGCCTGCTGTACCAGTCGGGCTACTTCAAACAGTCCCTGTCCCGCGACGCCTGGCAGATGGAGACCTACCCGGTCCTGGACCCGGACAACCTGCCGCTGACGCTCCTCAAGGAGGAGGACGGATCCGCCGCGCTGATCCGTCTGCCGCTGCCGTCGGGCCGATCCCTGCACGCCCAGGTCTGGCGGGCCGACGTCGGGCGTGTGCCCTTGCTGTTGCTGGACTCCAATGTCCCGGCGAACGACGACACCGCGCGCGCCATCACCGACCGTCTCTACGGCGGCGGCGGGGACCAGCGACTGCAGCAGGAGCTGTTGCTCGGCATGGGCGGGGTCAAGGCGCTGCGCCTGTACGCGCGGCTCACCGGGACGGAGGTGCCCTCCGTCTACCACACGAACGAGGGCCATGCCGGGTTCCAGGGCATCGAGCGGATCGAGGAGCTCATGTCCGCCGGGCTGGACTGGGAGACTGCCCTGACCTCGGTGCGGGCCTCCACCGTGTTCACCACCCATACACCGGTGCCCGCGGGAATCGACCGTTTCGACCGCGCCCTGGTGGAGCAGTTCTTCCGGGCCGGGCTGGCCCCGAGCGTTCCGCTCGAGCACGTGCTGGCACTGGGCGCCGAGGACTACGAGGGCGGTGCCCCGGACGTGCACAACATGGCCGTGATGGGCCTGCGCCTCGGCCAGCGCGCCAACGGCGTGGCGAAGCTGCACGGGGAGGTGTCCCGGGAGATGTTCCGGGGCCTGTGGCCGGGCTTCGACGCCGACGAGGTGCCGATCGGGTCCATCACGAACGGTGTGCATGCCCCCACCTGGGTCTCGGACACGGTGTCCGCGCGGGCGATCGAGCTGTTCGGGACGTCCGCCGTGGCCGGTCACGACTGGCAGCGCGTCTTCGACGTCCCCGACGCGGAGTTGTGGGAGCTGCGCCGGACCCTGCGGCGTGCCTTGATCGCGGACGTGCGGTCCCGGCTGCGGTCCTCCTGGCGCAAGCGGGGGGCCTCCGAGGCCGAGCTCGCCTGGACCGACTCCGTGCTGGACGAGAACGTCATGACCATCGGATTCGCCCGGCGGGTGCCCACCTACAAACGGCTGACGTTGATGCTGCGGGATCCCGAGCGGCTCAAGAAGCTCCTGACGGATCCGGAGCACCCCCTCCAGCTGGTGGTGGCCGGCAAGTCCCACCCCGCCGATGAGCAGGGCAAGCTGATGATCCAGCAGATGGTGCGGTTCACGGACGACCCGGAGGTTCGCCACCGGATCGTGTTCCTGCCCAACTACGACATCCAGATGGCTTCCACCCTGATGCCCGGGTGCGACGTCTGGCTGAACAACCCCCTGCGCCCGTTGGAGGCCTGCGGCACCTCCGGTATGAAGGTCGCCATGAACGGCGGGCTGAACCTGTCCGTGCTGGACGGCTGGTGGGATGAGATGTACGACGGCGAGAACGGCTGGGCCATCCCGAGCGCCTCGTCCGCGGCCTCCGCCGAGGAGCGGGACGATGTGGAGGCCGCCGCTCTCTACGGCCTACTGGAGAACGAGCTGGTGCCGCGCTTCTACGGAGCCGAGCCCTCGGACCAGGCCGGGGCCGCCGGCCCGTCGGACGCCTCCACGGACGGCCTACCGCACCAGTGGCTGGCCATGATCAAGCACACCATGGCCACTCTCGGCCCGGCGACCTCGGCCGACCGGATGGTGCAGGACTACGTCCAGGAGCTCTACCTCCCGGCCGGGCGGGCGGGGCGGGCCATGGACGCCGACGACTACGCCAGGGCCCGTGAGCTGGCCGCCTGGAAGACCAGGGTCCGGGCCGGCTTCGGCGCCGTGACCGTGGAACACGTGGATTCGCTCGGCGTCTCCGAGAACCCCCAGGTCGGCGACGAGATGCAGGTCTCCGCCTACCTCGGCCTGGGGCAGCTGTCCCCCGAGGACGTGCGGGTGGAGGCCGTGTACGGCCGGGTCACCACCAAGCCCTCCGGCGTGCTCGAGGAGGACACCCTCGCCGACATCGGAGCCCTGGAGCTGACCCCGGCGCAGGACCTGGGAGACGGCCGCTGGCACTTCACCGGTTCCCTGGTGATCGACCGCTCCGGGGCCTTCGGTTACTCGGTCCGGGTGCTGCCGCAGCACGAGCTGCTGGCCTCGACGGCCGAGATGGCGCTCGTGGTCAACGCCGGCTGACCTGTCATTCGACCGGCCCCTGGCAACTGGAGGGAGCGGAGTCAGACGGAGTAGAGGGTGATCGAGGTGGCCTCGATCCTGTCCCGGTCTCCCGGGGCGAAGAGGGCACCGCGGCGGGGGTCGCCGTGGTGGGCGGTGGAGAGCTGCAGGGTGAAGGCCCGCAGGTCCGCCCCGTGCTCACCGGTGATGCCGCGCAGTTCCTCCGGCACCGGCAGTCGGAACGGCACCGTGTCCAGCCCGCCGTTGAACACGATCAGACCGGTGCTGCGGCCGCCGGGGACACCGATCAACAACTGCAGCAGCCGCTGTCCGGAGTCCGTCCAGGCCTCCTCCGTCATCGGCTGTCCCTCCTCGTTGAACCACTTGAGGTAGCCGAGGTCCCGGGCCGGGTAGGAGTACGGCTGTCCGGCCAGGAACTCCTTGCGGACCGCGATCAGACGGCGGGTGGTGGCGAGCATGCGCTCCTGCCGCTCATCGAGCTCCCAGTCCGTCCACGAGATGCCGTTGTTCTGGCAGTAGGCGTTGTTGTTGCCGCCCTGGCTTCGCCCGATCTCATCCCCGGCGGTGATCAGGGGCACACCCAACGACAGCAGCAGGGTGGCCATCAGGTTGCGGGCCGTCGTGGCGCGGGCCTCGAGGATGACCTCGTCCTCCGTGGGCCCCTCGGCCCCGTGGTTGTAGGACCGGTTGTGGGAGGTGCCGTCCCGGTTGTCCTCGCGGTTGGCCTCATTGTGCTTCTCGTTGTAGGACACGAGGTCCTGCAGGGTGAAGCCGTCGTGGGCGGTCACCAGGTTGACGGACGCGAGGGCGGAGCGCCCGGAGGACTCGAACAACCCGGCGGACCCGGACAGGCAGTCGGCCAGCCGCGCCGTGGACCCGCCGTGGCCACCCCGCTCCAGGGCACCGCGGTCCGCCACCCAGAAGTCCCGGACCACGTCCCGGAACCGGTCGTTCCAGTCCGACCAGCCCAGGGGGAAGTGACCGGTCTGCCAGCCGCCGGATCCCACGTCCCACGGCTCGGAGATGAGCTTGGTCCCCGCCAGCACGGGGTCCGCCTGGGCGGCCACGAGAAAGGGGTGGCGGGGCGTGAAGTGGTGGCTTCCGTCCCGGCACAGGGTGACGGCCAGGTCGAAGCGGAAGCCGTCGATCTGGAAGTCCGTCACCCAACGGCGCAGCGAGTCCAGGGTCATCCGCACCACCTGCGGATCGTTGAAGTTCAGCGTGTTGCCGCACCCGGTGGTGTCCAGGTACCGGCCGGACGCGTCATGCCGGTAGTAGTGCTCATCCCCCAGACCTCGCCAGCAGAAGGTCGGTCCGCCCGGCCCCTCCTCCGCGGTGTGGTTGTAGACGACGTCCAGCAGGACCTCGATCCCGGCCTCGTGCAGCAGCTTGACCATGCCCTTGAACTCGTCTTGAACGGCCTGGGGCCCGCCGGCCTGGGCGGCGGCGGTGGCGTAACCGGGATGCGGCGCGAAGAAACTGACGGTGTTGTACCCCCAGTAGTTCTCCAGCCCGGCCTGCTGCAGGTGGTCCTCGTCCCGGTGGTGGTGCACCGGCAGCAGTTCGACGGCGGTGATCCCCAGGTGGCGCAGGTACTCGAGCATCACGGGGTGGGCCAGCCCGGCATACGTCCCCCTCAGCTCAGCGGGGATGCCCGGATGCAGCTTGGTCTGGCCGATGACATGGGCCTCGTAGGCGATGGTGTCCCGCAGCGGGGTGCGGGGCCGGCCGGCCCCGTTCCAGTCGAAGTCCCGGGACACCCGGGTGGACCAGTACAGCCCGTTGCGCTCCACCACGGCATCACCGTAGGGATCGATCAGCAACTGGGGCAGGGGCTTCGGCGTGCCGGAGGACCGGCGGCCGGTCCGGGACACCCCGGCGATCCGGCGGTCATGGGCCACCAACGCGTAGAGACTGCCATAGCCCAATCCCGGGACAGTGCCGTGGTGCACGTGGTCCGTGACATCCAGCAGTGGCGCCCGGTGCAGGTCCGCGGCCGTCGGAACGGCGTCCACTGGAAACGCGGGATCCGTGTAGACCACGTCCAGGGCGGTGATCCCGGGGGCGTAGACCGCCAGGTTCACCCTCCCGTCGGTCTCCGCGAGGCCCAGGGGGAAGGGCTGCGATCGCTGGCCGGGCATCGGCGGGGACGTCACCGTCATCAGGACTGGTCTCCCGGCCCGCCTTCCACGGCCGCCCCGGGCCGGCTGCCGGCGCGCTGGACCGCGATCTCGTACAGCGAGATGCCGACCGCCATCGAGGCGTTGAGCGACTCCATCTCCGAGGCGATCGGGATGGAGATGATCTGGTCGCAGTTCTCCCGGACCAGCCGGGACAGGCCCTTGCCCTCCGAGCCGACCACCAGGCACACCGGATCCGTGGCCAGCGGCAGCCCGGGCAGGGACCGGTCCCCGCCGCCGTCGAGCCCCAGGACGAAGATCCCGAGCTTCTTGAAGTCCTGCAGGAGGGTGTTCAGGTTGCCGGCCTGGGCCACGGGGACCCGCACGGCGGCACCGGCGGAGGTCTTCCAGGCGGTGGCGGTCACCCCGGCGGAACGGCGTGCGGGGACCACCACGCCGTGCGCGGAGAAGGCGGAGGCCGAGCGGATGATGGCCCCGAGATTGCGGGGGTCGGTGATGCTGTCCAGGGCGATGAACAGCGGCGGTGCCGTCAGGTAGCCCTTCTCCCACTTCTCCATGGTCTGACGGGCCAGGCTCAGGGCGTCGGCGTACTCGTAGGGCGGGACCTGCAGCACCAGGCCCTGGTGGACGGCGTCGTCCGTCATGCGGTCCAGTTCGGGCTTGGAGTTCTCCATCACCGGCACGCCACGTTCGGCGGCCAGCTTCAGGGCCTCGCGGACCCGCTCGTCCATCTCGATCCGCGTGGCCACGTGCAGGGCCTTGGCGGGGATGACGGCACGCAAAGCCTCGACCACCGAGTTGCGGCCGGCCACGGTCTCGTCCGCGTGCCGCGACCGGGTGTTGCGACCGCCCGACCGGCTCGGGTTCTTGGCGCTGGAGCGCTCGGACAGCTGCTTGGTGCGGTGGGCCTTGTGGTAGACGCGGTCCTCGGCCTTGGGTGTGGGACCCTTGCCCTCCAGCGCCTTCCGGCCGAGTCCACCGGTGCCCTTGAGGGGCCCCTTCTTTCCGCTGTTCCCGCGGGACGATCCGGAGCGTGGTGCTGCGGCCATGTGGATGGTGCCTTTCTGGCGACGGTCGAGACTGACCCCAGTCTACGGCCCGGCCCCCACCATGGCCGCCCGCCTCCTACTGCAGGGACCAGCGGGCACCGGCGGCGGAATCCTCCACCACGACGCCGGCCGCCGCCAGGGTGTCCCGGATCCCGTCCGCGGTGGTCCAGTCCTTCGCCGCGCGGGCGGCGGCCCGCGCCTGCAGCTGGGCCCGGATCAGGGTGTCGAGGGCATGGTGGGCCGCCGGGTCCTGCCCGGACTCCGGTTCGGGGACGTCGTCCAGCCCGAGCACCTCCACCATCGACTGGACATCGGAGTAGTGCTGCTCCACGGCGTCCTCGTCCCCGGCGGCCAGGGCACTGTTGCCGGCCCGGACCGCGTCGTGCAGCACCGCCAGGGCCTGCGGAACGTTGAGGTCGTCCTCCATCGCGGCACGGAAGGCCATCGGGACACTGCTGAACTGGGCCACGTAGACGGCCGGGGGGGCCTCCTCGCCGGTGAGGGTGCCGGCGACGGCGGCCGCCTCCTCGCGCTTCAGCTGCAGGTCGGCGACCACATCGGCTCCCCGGTCCAGGAAGGCCTCGATCCGCTCGACCGCGGCCTCGGCCTCCTGCAGCGAGGTGGGGCGGTAGTCCAGCTGGGAGCGGTAGTGCGCCTGACCGAGGAAGTAGCGGACCGCCTTCGGCCGGGCCTGCTCCAGCATCTGTTCCGGGGAGATGGTGTTGCCCACGGACTTGGACATCTTCTCGCCCGCGTACGTCACCATCCCGTTGTGCAGCCAGAAGTTCGCGAAGCCGTCACCGGCCGCGGCGGACTGCGCCAGTTCGTTCTCGTGATGCGGGAAGCGCAGGTCGAGGCCGCCGCCGTGGATGTCGAAGTGGCTGCCGAGGTACTTGGTGGACATCGCGGAGCACTCGAGGTGCCAGCCGGGCCGGCCGCTCCCCCAGGGCGACCCCCAGGCGGCGGTGACCGGATCGGTCGCCTTGGTGCCCTTCCACAGCGCGAAGTCGCGGGGATCGCGCTTGCCGCGCGGGTCGGCGTCGGGCGCGTCCTGGAGGTCCTCGACCCGCTGGCGGGTGAGCTCGCCGTAGGCGGGCCAGGAGTTCACCTCGAAGTAGACGTCCCCGGAACCGTCCGTGGCCGGGTAGGCGTGGCCGGCGTCGATGAGACGCTGGATGAGTGCCACCATCTCCGGGATGTGGCCGGTGGCACGGGGCTCGTAGGTGGGCCGGCGTACCCCGAGGGCGGCGTAGGCGCGGGCGAACTCGTGCTCGAACCGGTAGGCGAGGGCGAACCAGGGCTCATCGGCCGGGTAGGTCTCGTCCTCTTCGAAGTCCTCGCGATAGGACGCGGCGGACTTCTCCAGGATCTTGTCATCGATGTCCGTGACGTTGCGGACGCTGGTGACCTGCAGGCCGGTGTACTCGAGCCAGCGGACCAGGAGGTCGAACACGATGGCCGAGCGCACATGCCCCACGTGCGGCATGCCCTGCACCGTGGCGCCGCAATAGTAAAGCGAGACCTCGCCCTCGGTCAGGGGGACGAAGTCCCGCACCGTTGCGGTCTTGGTGTCATAAAAGCGCTGTGCCACGGAAGTGAATACTAGTCCAGCGGGTAGACGAGGGCGGTGGCGACGGCGGCCAGCCCCTCGCCGCGGCCGGTGAACCCCAAGGCGTCGGCGGTGGTCCCGGACACCGAGACGGGCGCGCCGGCCGCCGCGGAGAGCACGCTCTCCGCCTCGGCGCGGCGCCGGCCGACCTGGGGGCGGTTGCCGATCAGCTGCACGGCGACGTTGCCGATCCCGAAGCCGGCTTGGTGGACCAGGCGGGCGGCCTCGGCCAGCAGGGCGGTGCCGGCGGCCCCGGACCACTCGGGGCGGGAGGTGCCGAAGTGCAGGCCCAGGTCACCGATCCCGGCGGCGGAGAACAACGCATCGCAGGCGGCGTGGGCCACCACGTCCCCGTCCGAGTGTCCGGACAGCCCGGTCTCGCCCGGCCATTCCAGGCCGGCCACCCAGCACGCCCGCTCCTCGCCGGCGGCGGCGAAGGCGTGGACGTCCGTGCCGATGCCGGTGCGCGGCAGCATCGGTGGGACGGTGGGGACCGGTGCTCTCATCAGTGGTGCTCCAATGTCGTCGAGGCCAGCAGGGCGTTGGCCAGGATCAGGTCCAGCTGGGTGGTGATCTTGAAGCCCAGCGGATCACCGGCCACCACGCCGACGCGGTGCCCCGCCGCCTCCATCGCCATCGCGTCGTCCGTCAGGGCCGCAGCGCCGCCGGTCAGGCCGGCGTCCTCCTCCGCCCGGCGGTGGGCGGCCTCGAGGGAGGTCAGGTCGAATCCCTGGGGTGTCTGGACGGCTCTCAATTGCGTCCGCTGGAGGGTGCCGGTCACCTCTTCCGGCGCCGCGCCGTCATCAGCACCGGGCTCGGCTCCGGCGCGGGCCACGGACTTGATCGTGTCCACCACCTCGACGCCGGGAACGACGGCCACCGTCCCGGATTCGAGGGCCGCCACCACGGCGCCGAAGACCGCCGGCGGAACGAACGGCCGGGCCGCGTCGTGGACCAGGAGCGCGTGCCGCCCGAAGGGGCCGCCGGCCGTCCCGGCCAGCCCCCGCACGGCGGCCAGCCCGGCTCGCACCGAGTCCGCCCGTTCCGCGCCTCCCGGAACGGTCTGCACCGGAACGGCGGACCGGGCCGCGAAGGCACGGCAGACCGCTTCCAGAGAGGCCGCGGCGTCCGGGTCTCCGGGGACGACGACGGCGATGACGTTGAGCTCGACGGCACCCGCATCCCGGGCGGCCACCACGGAGTCGAGGCAGTGCTCGAGCATGGTGTTTCCGTCACCGAGCGTGACGAGGGCCTTGGGGACGCCGGCCTGGAGCCGGGATCCCGAGCCTGCGGCCACGATGAGGACCGTGGTTCGCATCAGGCGGCGAGGGTCTCGTCCAGCAGCAGGGCGGCGTCATCCTCCGAGGTCTTCTTGGCCAGGGCCAGCTCGGACACGAGCACCTGGCGGGCTTTGGCGAGCATGCGCTTCTCCCCGGCGGACAGGCCTCGGTCCTGGTCCCGACGCCACAGGTCACGGACCACCTCGGCCACCTTGATGACGTCACCGGAGGCGAGCTTCTCCAGGTTCGCCTTGTAGCGACGGGACCAGTTGGTGGGCTCTTCCGTGAACTCGGCCTGCAGAACACCGAAGACCCGTTCCAGGCCTTCCTGATCCACGACGTCCCGCACGCCGACCAGGTCGACGTTCTCCGCCGGCACTTCGATCGTCAAGTCGCCCTGGGCCACTTTGAGCTTGAGGTACATCTTCTCTTCGCCCTTGACCGTGCGCATCTTGATCTCTTCGATCTTCGCCGCACCGTGGTGGGGGTAGACGACTGTTTCTCCGACCTCAAAAACCATGTGAATGGTCCCCTTTCCCTCCGCAAGAGTTTACCACGTCACATTGTCGTGACCTGTGTCGTTACTTGAACCCGCGGCCGGAAACGACATAATGCACCTCCTCCGCGCCCTGCTTCCCCGCACGGCGTCGCAGAGGGCCTCCACGCGGACGCATACGGTAGTCTCGAGTCAGCACCGCGCCGTGTGATCACCCGTGTCCGCACACCCGTTGATGCACAGCGCCTGACGTTCGCACCGAGGAGATTCCACCGTGAAGTTCGCCGCTTCCCAGGCCACCACCCGCAACGCCGCCGTGGCCGGCCTGGCCGCCGTCGCCCTGCTGGGCGCCACCGGCTGCAGCGCCGTCAACATGCAGGCCACCACGCTGCAGTACGCGCCGTCCGACGGGATCGTGGCCAATGTGGGCGATGCCCAGCTGCGCAACATCGCACTGATCACCACAGACCCCGACGCGGAGGCCCGCTACATCGGCACCCTGGCCTCGGCGTCCGGCGAGCCGCTCGAGGTCAGCATCACCGTGGACGGCACCCAGACCCGCTTCTCCGTGCCGGGGGAAGACTCCCTGGAACTGGAGGATCCGGCCAACGAGCAGATCATCCCCAGCGCCGGCCGTCCCGGCACCCTGGTGGACGCCACCGTCGAGGTCGACGGGGTCTCCGAGACCGTGGGCATCACCGTCCTGGACGGCACCCTGGAGGAGTACCGGCCCTTCGTCCCGGGCGGTGCCGAGCCCTCCGTGGACGAGCACCTGTACGAGACGCCGGCCGCCGAAGAGGGCGGCCACTGAGGCATCCCCTCATCGCGGCATCACGGCGCAGGGCCGGCACCCACTTCGGTGCCGGCCCTGCGTGCGTCCGCTGGGTGACGGGCTGACGGCCTACGGCTCGAACTTGTAACCCAGGCCGCGGACGGTCACCAGGTAGCGCGGGTTGGACGGGTCCGGTTCGATCTTGCCGCGCAGACGCTTGACGTGGACGTCGAGGGTCTTGGTGTCTCCCACATAGTCCGATCCCCACACCCGGTCGATGAGCTGGCCGCGGGTCAGCACCCGGCCGGAGTTGCGCAACAGCATCTCCAGCAGCTCGAACTCCTTGAGCGGCAGGGACACCTGCTCGCCGCCCACCGAGACCACATGGCGTTCGATGTCCATCCGCACCGGCCCGGCCTGGACCGTGGAGCTGATCAGCTCCTCCGGTTCTCCCTGTCGCCGCAGCACGGCGCGGATGCGGGCCACGAGCTCCCGAGAGGAGTAGGGCTTGGTGACGTAGTCGTCCGCGCCGAGCTCCAGCCCCACCACCTTGTCGATCTCCGAGTCCTTGGCCGTGAGCATGATGACGGGCACGCTGGAGCGCTGCCGAAGCTGCCGGCAGACCTCCGTGCCGGACTGGCCCGGCAGCTGCAGATCGAGCAGCACCAGGTCGGCACCCGCCCGGTCGAACTCCACGACGGCATCATTGCCGTCGGCCACGACCTCGACCTCGAACCCCTCCTTACCCAGCAGGTAGGACAACGGGTCGCTGAACGACTCCTCGTCCTCCACGATCAGAATGCGGCTCATGATGGGGCTCCTTCCACTGGTGGTGCGTGCTGCCCGGCATCGGGCTCCATCTCCGGCAGCCGGACCGTGAAGGTCGAGCCGCGTCCCAGCTGGGACCAGACCGTCACTTCCCCGCCGTGGTTGGAGATGACGTGTTTGACGATCGAGAGACCCAGCCCGGTGCCGCCGGTCTGGCGGGAGCGGGCGGCGTCGATCCGGTAGAACCGCTCGAAGATCCGGTCCTGCTCCTCCTCGGGGATCCCCACCCCCTGGTCCGTGACGGACACCTGGGCCAGACCGCGCACCGACCTCAGGCCCACGCCCACGGTGGTGCCGTCGGGCGAATAGCGCACAGCGTTGTCGATCAGGTTGCGCAGCGCGGTCATCAGCTGGTCGTGGTCGCCGAACACGGTCCCGGAGACCTCACCGGCCACCCGGATGTCGATGTCCCGGGCCTCGGACTGCATGCGGGAACGGTCCACCGCCTCGTTGACGATCTTGTTCAGATCCACCGGCTGACCGGCCCGGACCGTGTCCTTGCCCTGGAGCCGGGAGAGCTCGATGATGTCCTGCACCAGAGCGGCCAGCCGGGCGGACTCGATGCTCATGCGGCCGGCGAATCGGCGGACGGCGTCCTCGTCGTCAGCGGCGTCGTCCAGCGCCTCGGCCAGCAGCGAGATCGCGCCGACCGGGGTCTTCAGCTCGTGGGAGACGTTCGCCACGAAGTCGTGCCGCATGGCCTCCGTCCGGGTGATCTCCGTGCGGTCGTCCGCCAGCAGCAGGATGTACTCATCGGCCAGCGGGGCCACCCTCAACTGGACCACCAGGGTGCTCTGGCCCAGGGGGCCGCGGGGCAACTCGTACTTGCGGTCCACGATGATCCCGTCCGAGCGCACGCGGTCCGTCAGGTTCAGCAGGTCCTCGTGGACGAGGTGGTGGCCGCGGACCAGTCCGAAGGCATAGGCGGAGGGGTTGGCCCGGACCACGCCGTTGACGGCGTCCACCAGCACATAGGCGCGGCCGATCACGGAGAGCACTTCGGCGGCACCGTCCGGAACGGACGGCTCGCCCACGGTGAGATGGACGGCACGGCTGCGCTCGGAGGCCCGGAACGCCAGCATGGCGAGCACCCCGAGGATCAAGCCGATGAGGCCGCACACCACGCCTACGACTACGGGATCCGTCACGCAGACCAGACTACCCATCGCGGCGTACGGCGTCGTCAGGTGTCGGGAGCCCGCGCAATGAGACCACCGCCACGCCCGCCGCCGGATCCCAGGCGTGGGGCGGGGTTCCGGTCCATCGCATGGGACCTCAGGGCATAATGTGCACGGGAACGTTCCCGCGGTTCAGATCGTGTTCACCTTGGTCCGCCAGGATGAGCGCGGATCCGTGCCTGAAGAGCAGGGACGACCCGTGGCCGCCTGCAACCAGCGGCCCCGTCACCGACCAGCCGGATTGAGGACTCATCCATGCGAGAACTGTTCCATGCCGATCTGAAGTCGTTGGGCGACCAGCTCACTGAGATCGCCGGGCTGGTGCGTGAGGCCATGGACAAGGCCCGCGTCTCCTTCGAGGAGGCCGACGTGGAGCTGGCCGAGACGGTCATCACCAATGACGCCCGCATCGACTACCTGCAGACCGCCCTCGACGAGAAGGCCATCGAGCTGCTCGCCCTGCAGGGACCCGTGGCCGCTGACCTGCGCACCGTCGTCGCCGCCCTGCGCATGAGCTCCTCCCTGGAACGCATGGGGGACCTGGCCCGCCACATCGCCCAGCTGGCGCGACGCCGGTTCCCCGACCTGGTGGTCCCCGCCTCCGCCCGGGAGGACTTCCGCCAGATGGCCGAGTACGCCGTGGAGGTCGCCAGCAAGGTGGAGCAGCTGCTGGCCACTCACGACCTCACTCACGCCTCCGCGATCGTGCGGCTCAACGCCACCATCAACGAGCTGCACGCCAAGAACTTCACCTCGGTCGCCGACCCGTCCTGGGATGCCTCCGCGGCCACTACCGCGGACGTCACCCTGGCCTCCCGCTTCCTCGAGCGCTTCGCCGACCACGGCGTCTCCGTGGCACGGAAGGTCACCTACCTCTCCACGGGCGAGTGGGAGCCGGTCATCGCGATCGACTGACCACTCCTGCTGAGCAACGTCTGAACGATGCCGGGCC
>NZ_JALDXU010000151.1:0-3971 GCF_032154715.1 Citricoccus sp.
GGTCCAGGATGTACAGGTAGAACGCATTGGACACGCCGTGGCGCCCGGGACCGCGCTCGATCCGGTCCGAGATGCGCAGGGCGCCCATCTTGTCGCAGATCGCCAGGATGTTGTGCTTCTCGTGGGTGGCGAAGGCGACGTGGTGCATGCGGGGGCCGTCTCCGCCGGTCATGGCCGTGTCGTGCACGGTCGACTTGCGGCGCATCCAGGCGGCATACACGGTGCCCTCGTCGTCCTGGATGTCCTCGGTGACGCGGAAGCCCAGGTCCTGCATGAACTTCGTGGCGCGCGGCACGTCCGGGGTGACCTGGTTGAAGTGGTCCAGCCGGACCAGGGCCCCCGGGGTGTAGAGGTCGTAGCGCCAGGCCAGGCGCTCGACGTGCTCCACCTCGTGGAAGAACTCGTAGGGGAAGCCCATCGGGTCTTCCACGCGCACCGAGTCGCCGATGCCCTGCGTGAAGCCCTCCTGGCGGCGCTCCACACGGCAGCCGAGCTCCTCGTAGAAGGCCACGGCCTTGTCCAGGTCTTCCGGGCTGCGCACGCGGTAGGAGAAGACGGCGACGGCGGCCACCGGTCCCTGGCGCAGGACCAGGTTGTGGTGGATGAACTCCTCCAGGGACCGCAGGTAGATCGTGTTCTCGTCCTCTTCGGTGACGGTCAGGCCGAGCACGTCCACGTAGAACTCGCGGGAGCGCTGCAGGTCCGTGACCACGAGTTCCATGTAGGCGCAGCGCAGGATGTCCGGGGCGGGGGCCTGCGGGGTCGGGACGGGGTTGTCGGAGACGATGGGGGCTTCCTGGGAGACATAGAAGCCGGAGGACGTCATCGTCCGGTCGTCGAGGTGGGTCATGATGGTCCTTACTTTGCGGGGGTCAACGGGGAGGACGGCGAAGACGGGGTGGTCAGCCGGCGCGGTGTGGAGGAGCCGGGCCCGGTCACGCCTGGAGCTCCTCGGCGGCCTGCTCCTGCCGGCCGAAGACCGGGTTGTGGACCTCGCCGAGGTTGATGTGCACGGCCTGCTGGTCGGTGTAGAAGTCGATCGAGCGGTAGCCGCCCTCGTGCCCGAGGCCGGAGGCCTTCACACCGCCGAAGGGGGTGCGCAGGTCGCGGACGTTGTTGGAGTTCAGCCACACCATGCCGGCCTCGACGTTCTGGGCGAAGTTGTGGGACCGCTTGAGGTCGTTCGTCCAGATGTACGCGGCCAGGCCGTACTTGGTGTTGTTGGCCAGCTCAAGGGCCTCCTCGTCCGTGTCGAACGGGGTGATGGCCACCACCGGGCCGAAGATCTCCTCCTGGAAGATCCGGGCCTCCGGGGAGACGTCGGCGAAGACGGTCGGCTGGATGAAATTGCCCTCGGGGAACTCCTCCGGGCGGCCGCCGCCGGCGGTCAGGCGGGCCTCGGACTTGCCGATCTCCACGTAGGACATCACCTTCTCGAAGTGCTCGGGGTGGACCAGGGCGCCGACCTCGGTGGTCTCCTCGTGGGGCAGGCCGACCTTCACGCGCTTCGCCTGGGCCGAGTAGCGCTCAACGAACTCGTCGTAGATGCCGCGCTGGACCAGGATGCGGGAGCCCGCGGTGCAGCGTTCGCCGTTGAGGGAGAAGACCCCGAAGACGGTTGCGTCGATCGCCGCGTCCAGGTCCGCGTCCTCGAAGACCACGGCCGGGGACTTGCCACCGAGTTCCATGGAGAGGCCCTTCAGGTACGGGGCCGCGTTGGCGAAGATGATCTGCCCGGTGCGGGACTCACCGGTGAAGGAGATCAGCGGCACGTCCGGGTGCTTGACCAGGGAGTCCCCGGCGAAGCCCTCCTCGCCATAGCCGTGGACCATGTTGAACACGCCGGCCGGCAGCCCGGCCTCCTCGAAGATGCCCGGCCAGAGGGACGCGGACAGCGGGGTGAACTCCGCCGGCTTGAGCACCACGGTGTTGCCGGTGGCGATGGCCGGGCCGAGCTTCCAGGACTCGAGCATGAACGGGGTGTTCCACGGGGTGATGAGCCCGGCCACGCCGATCGGCTTGCGGTTGACGTAGTTCGCCTGGCGGCCGGGGACCTTGAACGCGTCATCGTGCTGGGCCACGATCAGGTCCGCGAAGAAGCGGAAGTTCTCAGCGGCACGGCGGGCCTGGCCCAGCGCCTGGGAGATCGGCAAGCCGGTGTCGTAGCACTCCATCTCGGCCAGCTCCTGGCCGCGGGTCTCCACGATGTCCGCGATCTTGTGCAGCACCCGGGAGCGCTCGCGCGGGAGCATGGTCGGCCACGGGCCGTTCTCGAAGGCGTCCTTGGCGGCGGCCACGGCGGCATCGATGTCCGCAACCTTGCCGGAGGCGGCCTGCAGGTAGGGCTGGTTGGTGACCGGGTTCAGCACGTCGAACGTGTCTCCATCGATGGAGTCGACGTGCTGTCCGCCGATGTAGTGCTGGATCTTCCCCGGCAGGTTCGCGGGAACGAAGTCATTGCTCTGGGCAGTCATGATGGTCCTCTCGGTCGTCAGACAGATGGTGAGTCGGCGTCGCCATTGCTCGCGGCGACGTGGTCCAGGTAGGCGTTCAGGGTGTTGAGTCGGTGGTGGCGGGCGGCCTGCTCCACCGCGCCGAACTCGGCACCGGCGGCGATCAGGTCCAGCAGGTGGTCGTGTTCGGCCACCGAGCTGTCGGCACGGTGGGGCACGTAGGCGAAGGTCGAGGAGCGCAGCGCGGCCAGGCGGGCCCAGCCCCGGTGGACGAGGTCCAGGATGTGGCTGTTCTGGTGGTGCTCGAACAGCACGGAGTGGAATTCCTTGTTGAGCCGGGTGAACTCCACGGCGTTGAAGTCCGCCAGGAGTGCGCGCATCCGCTCGTTGATGGCCCGCGCCCTCTCGATCTCCTCCGCGGTGACCAGGGGGGCGCACAGTGCTGTGGAGTAGCCCTCCACCAGCGCCAGCGTCTCCATGGTGTCGTGGTAGATCTCCGGATCGATCCCGATCACGGTCGCCCCGACATTGCGGGTATAGGCCACCACCGACTCCGACTGCAGGCGCCGGATGGCCTCCCGCACGGGGACCACGGACATCTCGAGTTCGGCGGCGAGCTGGGCGAGCACCAGCCGGGCGCCGGGCGCATAGCGGCCGGCATTGATGCCGGACAGGATCCGCTGGTAGGCCAGGTCCGCCTTGGACGTTCCCGCCCCGGCATCCTGATCACCTGCCCCCCGGTTCACCGGATCTCGTCCGGCCGTGTCGGCGGTGATCGTGGTCATCGTTCGTCCCGGTCCACGCGGCTCGCGCGATAGTCCGCATACGTCGACTTCCACTCGGCGTTCGGCGGGAACAGCCCGTCCACCGGGTGCCCCTCGGCCACACGGTCGAACACCCAGGCGTCCTGCTGCTCCTGCTCAAAGGCGTCGTTGACGACCTCCTCCAGCAGGTCCGGGGGAACCACGACCACACCGTCGTCGTCACCGATGATGATGTCCCCGGGCTGGACGGTGGTGCCACCGCAGGCGATCGTGCCGCCCACCTCCCAGGGGATGTGGCGCCGGCCGAGCACGGCCGGGTGCGCGCCGTTGGAGTAGACCTGCAGGCCGACCTCGGCGACGGCCGCGGAGTCCCGCACGCCGCCGTCGGTCACCACCGCGGTGGCGCCCCGGACCTGGGCGCGCAGCGCCAGGACATCTCCGAGGGTCCCGGTGCCCGTCTCGCCGCGGGCCTCCATGACCACCACGTCGTCCGGCTCCACGCTGTCCATCGCGCGCTTCTGAGCGTTGAACCCGCCGCCGAAGCGCTTGAACAGGTCCTCGCGGTTGGGCACGTAGCGCAGGGTCTTGGCGTAGCCGAGGATGCGCTGGCCCGGGTGGGTGGGCCGCACGCCGTCGATGGTGGCGTTGTCGATACCGCGCTTGCGCAGCTGGGCGGTGATGGTGGCGACCGCGGTCTCCTCGATCTTGGCCCGCAGCTCCACGGTCAGCAGGGTGCGGTCCGCGGAGGGGGTGT
>NZ_JALDXU010000152.1:0-3922 GCF_032154715.1 Citricoccus sp.
GGGGGACTCGATCCCCCGACCTCACGATTATGAGTCGTGCGCTCTAACCAGCTGAGCTACGCCGCCATGGAATGAGTCAGCCCGTGGCCGCGACATCTCGCAACGCACGGGCTCTCATTCAGAGCCCCGACCGGGAATCGATCCCGGGACCTCAGTCTTACCAAGACTGCGCTCTACCACTGAGCTATCGGGGCAACGACGTGAAACTCTACCAGCGATTTCCGTACGAATGAAATCGGGGCGGTCCCAAGGTCGTCCGGCCGCTGACCGGTCAGAACCGGTCAGTACCGATCGCGTGAGGGCTTGTCGAAGGACTTTCGGCCGCCCTTGAATCCACCCTTGCCGCCACCCTTGTGGCCGCCGTAGCCGCCCTTGTGGCCACCACCCTTGTAGCCGCCGCCACCGGAGCGGAAGGGCTTGCCCTCACGCTCGGCGTTCGTCGGTCGGCCGGTGTCCTTCTGGATCTCGATCGGACGGCCGTTGATGGTGGTGTTGCCGAGGGCGTCCCACTGCTGGCTGGTCAGGTCCGCCGGCAGCTCCACGAGGGCGTGGTTGGAGCGGATGTCGATGTGGCCGATCTGGTTGGAGCGCAGCCCGGCCTCGTTGGCGAGGGCACCAACGATGTTGCCGGGCTGCACGCGGTCCTGGCGGCCCAGCGCGATCCGGTAGGTGGCGTTGCCCTCCGCCGGACCACGCTGCGGGCCGCGGGAGCCGCGTCCATCACGATCGCCACGGTCCTCACGGCCACCGCGTTCCATCCTGGCCGGGGGCATGTCCTGCTCCTCGGCCAGCAGCGGGCGCCCACCCTGGGCCATCTTGGCGAGCGCGGCGGCGACGTCCTCGGCGTTGACGTCGTTCTCCGCCACGTAGGAATCGATGAGCCCGCGGAACACGTCCAGGTCGCCCGCCGAGAGGGTCTCGGTGATCTGGGTGCTGAAACGTCCCAGACGGGAGTTGTTCACGTCCGCCACGGAGGGCATGTTCATCTGCTCCACGGTCTGGCGGGTGGCCTTCTCGATGGCCCGCAGCAGGTACTTCTCGCGCGGGGTCATGAACAGCACGGCATCGCCGGAGCGACCGGCACGGCCCGTGCGGCCGATGCGGTGGACGTAGCCCTCGGTGTCATGTGGGATGTCGTAGTTGATGACGTGGCTGATCCGCTCGACGTCGAGGCCGCGGGCCGCCACGTCGGTGGCCACGAGGATGTCGATGCGACCGGAGCGCAGGTTGTCCACGGTCTTCTCGCGCTGGTTCTGCGCGACGTCGCCGGAGATCGCCGCGGCGCGGAAGCCACGGGCATTGAGCTTGGTGGTGAGCTCCTCGGTGGCGTTGCGGGTGCGGACGAAGGCGATGACGCCGTCATGCTCCTCGGTCTCGAGGATGCGCGTCATGGCCTCGAGCTTCCAGGACCCGGTGACCTGCAGGAAGCGCTGGCGGATGTTGCCGGCCGTGGTGTTCTTCGCGGCGACCGTGACCTCGACGGGGTTGTTGAGGTACTTGCCGGAGATCCGCTGGATGGCGCGCGGCATGGTGGCGGAGAACAGCGCGGTCTGCTTCTGGTCCGGGGTGGCGGACAGGATCTGATCCACTTCCTCGGCGAAGCCCATGCGCAGCATCTCGTCGGCCTCGTCCAGGACCATGTACTGCAAGTTGGACAGGTCCAGGGAACCCTTGGAAAGGTGGTCGATCACGCGGCCCGGGGTGCCGACGACCACCTGGGCCCCCCGGCGCAGGCCGGAGAGCTGGGGGCCGTAGGGGGCGCCGCCGTAGACGGGGAGCACGGTCACACCCTTGATGTGCTTGGCGTAGGTGGTGAAGGCCTCGGCGACCTGCAGGGCCAGCTCGCGGGTCGGGGCGAGCACGAGGATCTGAGGGGTGTTGGCCGGGCCGTTGACGTCGGCGGTCTCGGCCAGGCGGGACAGGGCCGGCACGGCGAACGCGGCGGTCTTGCCCGTGCCGGTCTGGGCCAGACCCACCACGTCGCGGCCATTGAGCAGCAGCGGGATGGTCTGGGCCTGGATCGGCGAGGGGTTCTCATAACCGAGGTCGGAGATGGCGGCGAGGACGCGGCCATCGATGCCGAGGTCAGCGAATGCGGGGACTGTCGACTCGGTGCCGTCCGTGTTCTCGGTGTTCTCCGAGGTCGCGGTGTTCTGGGGGGTTTCGTTTTGGGCGTGTTCGGACACGGTATTTCCTCACGGGGATCGGTGATTGCGGCCGGTTGGGTGCCGCAACGCATCGGATTGGTTCTCTCCGGTGCTCCCCGTGGCGTGGTCCAACATCACGCCCGTTCCATTTCTCCTGGCGGTCCCCGCCCTGCCGGTTCCGTCGGTGTCCCGGGCCGCAGGGGCGGCACAGTTCAACAGCGGAGGAACGGAAGGGGGTTCGGGACCGGCCGCCCGCTCAGCCGACACGTTGCCGAAAGCGGGCCACACAACTTGATGCCTTGCTGCGGTATTTATCAGCAGGCATGCACAGGGGATTTGACCGGAATGGTCCCCCGAGTCTAACGCATTCCGGCGGCGGCGGGACCGGGCCGAACCGTTAGGCTCGTCACGTGCCCGAGCAGACCCCTGGACAGCAAGTCCCTGGACAACAGCCCCACCATCGCTTCGCCCGCGCCGCTGGCCGTGCGACCCGCTCCTTCCTCGACTCGTCCCGGGACGACGCCGAACGCGCCCGTGCAGAGCGCCAGGAACATGAGGACCGCCGCGCGGCCGAGGAGCACGCCGCGGCAGAACGCCGCGCCGCGACACCCGCCACCCTGAAGGTGGCCCGCTGGTGGTGGGTCATCGTCACCCTCGTCTTCGCACTGGTGGCCACGGCCTTTTTCCTGTCCGGACTCCGCGCCCCGGCCGGCACCGCCGGGGGACTCGACCTCGCCGCACCGGAGGCCTCTGCCACCGGCCAGTTCGTCCTGGCGGGGCTGGCCGGCGTTCTGGCCCTCGCCACCGGCACCGGCGCCGTCCAGCTGCTGCGGTCCCGCCGCAGCGCGGTCGGCCTGCTGACCGGCGTGGCCGTGATCGTCGGGATCCCCCTGATCGTCCGCGGGCACCCCCTACTCTTGGCCCTCGCTCTGGTGCTCCTGGCGGGTGCCGCCCTGCTGTGGTCCCCCCCGGTGCGGCGATTCCTGCGCTGAGCTACTGAATCGCTGCGCTGCCGAGTCCGCTGGTGATCAGCCCTCGGCATCACGGAGCAGCAGGACGTCGGAGACGACGTCGATATGCCGCTGCATCGCCTGGGCCGCCTCGTCCGGATCGCCCCGGCGAATACCCTCCGCGATGGCCCGGTGGGCCTCGAGGGAGACTTCCGGCCGCCCGGGCTGCCCCAAGGACTCGATGCGGGTCTCCCGGATCCTCTCGCTCAAGAAGTCCATCATCTGCGCCAGGACCCCGGAATGCGCGGCCTGGGTGATAGCCCCGTGAAACCTCTCGTCTCCACCCACTCCCCGGTCACCCTGCTCGATCTCGCCGGCCATCACCTCGATGGCCGCGTCAATCGCCGCCAGGTCCTGATCCGTCCGGCGCTCGGCCGCCAGCGCCGCCAGCTTGACCTCGATCGTGCTCCTGGCCTCCACGATCTCCGGCAGCAGACTCCGATGGTCACTCAGTTGCCGCAGCAGCGTCGTCGCATTGGGCCGGTACACCAGGACGGCCCCGGTGCCATGACGGACATCGATGACGCCGAGCACCTCCAATGCCACCAAAGCCTGAGCCAGGGTCGCCCGGGAGACGCCGAACTGCTCGGCCAGATCCCGCTCCGAGGGCAGCCGATCGCCGGGTGCCAGCCCCTCCTCGCCGATGAACTCGAGGATCCGCTCCATCAGCTGCTCATACAGCCGGGCACGCGTGATGCGGCGAGCCCCGTGGCTCCTGTCCTGTTCCGTCATCTGCGGCCTCCCGCGCGTCGTCCGTGAGTTCGT
>NZ_JALDXU010000058.1:0-20950 GCF_032154715.1 Citricoccus sp.
GAGTCACGGTGATGATCACCGTGACTCGTCACGATCACCGGGTTAACGGGTTAAAGCGGACGGTGGGGCGGACGGTGAGGTGAGGCAGCGCGGACGACGTGCGGACGGTGAGGGTGACGGAGCTGATCGGCCCGCAGCTCACCCGGCGAAGGTCAAGGTCACCGCGCCGTCGGTGCCCGTGGCCGGGGCCCAACCGTGATCGGCCCGGACCCAGCCCTGGCCTCCGAATGAGGCAGAAGTGATGTCGAATTGATCGGCGTTGGCCACGGCCCACTGCACGAGCGCCCAGCCGCGCGTCCCGGAAGCCGGGATGGTGGCCGATCGGCCGTCGTCGGACACCTGAGGCTGCGCCGAGGACAACTGGTCCTGCAGGGCGGCGGACATGGCGTCGGCATCGCCGGGTTCGGCCGGTGACTTCAGCACACAGTTCAAGGCCGCGGGGGAGTGACCGGTCAGCGCCGAGGCATAGGCCCGGCCCTCGGGCTCGTGGTCTGCGTAGGCGTCGGGGAACGCCGAGCGCTGGACCCTCTGGGCGGCGACGGTGATGTCGAGGTCCTCGAAGTCCGGCACCAGCTCCTCGAGTTCCTGGTAGAAGCGGTTCGCCGCGTAGACCGGGTCCATGACCTGCTCCTCGGAGCCCCAGCCCTGGGACGGCCGCTGCTGGAACAGACCCCTCGAGTCCGGACCGGCATCGTCGCCATAGTCGATGTTGCGCAGCTTCGACTCCTGAAAGCCCGTGGCGATGCCGATGGA
Source organism: Citricoccus sp. (assembly GCF_032154715.1). Classification (GTDB taxonomy): domain Bacteria; phylum Actinomycetota; class Actinomycetes; order Actinomycetales; family Micrococcaceae; genus Citricoccus. Next base: position 754 of record NZ_JALDXU010000058.1, read on the forward strand.
GGCGGCCCGGGCCGGCAGGCCACGGTCCAGGGACACTGCGGAGATCAGGGCCGCGTTGGCCGCCTGGTCGGGCGCGAGCCTGAAGGACTCTGTTCCGACGATCGCCGTGCAGTGCTCCCGGACCAGGATCTCCGAGGAATCGATGAACCGGGAGGCCACCCAGGCGCCGGCGGTCACCACGGCCAGGCAGATCACGAGGACCATCAGCGCGCGCCAGCGCCGCCGGGAACGCTTGCTCATCGGCGCAGCACGCCCGGCCCACGGTCGAGGCCGGACGGCATCAGTGGGCGTGACGCGGCAGTGTTCGGCATGCTCGGGTGACTCGGAGTCAGTTGGCGTGCAGGGCGTCGTTGAGGGCCACGGTCTGGCCCGCGCGGGGCAGGGCCTGGACCTGACCGGTGGAGGAGTCGCGGCGGAACAGCAGGTGTGGGACACCCGAGAGATCGAGGGCCTTGACGGTGGTCTCGTGGGTGGCCTCTCCGCCGGCCTGCCCCGTCTCCCCGGTGGATCCGGCACCGGAGTCCATGCGCACGGCCACCCGGGTGCCGGCCGTGATGTAGAGCCCCGCCTCGATCACGGAATCGTCGCCGACGGAGATGCCCACGCCGGAATTGGCACCCAGCAGCACCCGCTCGCCGATGGTGATCCGCTGGGATCCTCCACCGGAGAGGGTGCCCATGATGGACGCGCCGCCGCCCACGTCGGAGCCGTCGCCCACCACGACCCCGGCCGAGATCCTGCCCTCGACCATGGATGCGCCGAACGTGCCGGCGTTGAAGTTGACGAAGCCCTCATGCATCACGGTGGTGCCTTCGGCCAGATGGGCCCCGAGCCGGACCCGGTCCGCGTCGCCGATGCGCACGCCCGTGGGCACGACGTAGTCGGTCATGCGGGGGAACTTGTCCACGCCGTAGACCTGCACGGGACCGCGGGCACGCAGCCGGAGCCGTGTGGTCTCGAATCCGGCCGGCAGGCAGGGGCCGAAGTTCGTCCACACCACGTTGGCCAGGACTCCGAAGACGCCGTCCAGGTTGATGGTGTTCGGCCGCACCAGCCGGTGGGACAGCAGGTGCAGGCGCAACCAGGCGTCCAGGGCGTCTGCGGGGGCTGCGTCGAGATCGATCTGGACGGTGTGCACCTGTTGGCGGGTACCCCGATCGGCGTCGGTGACCGCCACCTCAGCCAGCTCGGCCTCCAGCCCGCCGCCGTCAATGCCGAGCACCGGGGCGGGATACCAGACATCAAGCACGGTGCCATCGTCCGCCACCGTAGCCAGGCCGACGCCCGAGGCCGTGCGCTCACTGCCCGCCTGAGCATCGTCAGCGTGGTCGGATCGGTCGGCGGACAGGCTGGAACCCGGCTGGGTGGGGGTGGAAGTCATGGGAAATATCCTACTGGCCCGGACTTAGACTGACGGGCATGAAAACCACCAGCCACGCCGCCGGGACCGAATCCGCCCATCCCGTCCCCGTCCTGCCACCCCTCGACTCGGATGTGGCGACGCTGACGGCCGCGTTGCTGGACATCCCCTCGGTCTCCGACCACGAGACCCCGCTGGCCGACGCAGTGGAGGCCGCCCTGGGCCGACTGCCGCGGTTGGAGGTTCACCGCATCGGAGACAGCGTCGTGGCGCGCACGGACTTCGGGCTGCCGGCCCGCGTCGTGCTCGCCGGGCACCTGGACACGGTGCCGCTGCCGACCACCCCCGGCGCGCGCGGGACGGTGCCCTCCACCTGGGAGTCGCCGGCCGGCGCCGCGCTCCTGCCGGCCGAAACCGGAACGTCCGAAACCGGGACGTCGGAGAGGGAGATGTCCGAAACAGGGACGGCCGGCCCGGCGGACACGGATGTGCTCTACGGCCGTGGTGCCACGGACATGAAGTCCGGGGTGGCTGTCCAGCTGGCGCTGGCCGGCTGGATCGGGCACGACGCCGGCCCTCTTCCCGAGCACGACGTCACGTGGGTGTTCTATGACCACGAGGAGGTCGGTTCCGAGCACTCGGGGCTGGCCCGGGTGGCCCGCGAGGCTCCGGAACTGGTGCAGGCCGACTTCGCCGTGCTGCTGGAGCCCACCGACGGTGTGGTGGAGGGTGGCTGCAATGGGACCAATCGTTATGTCGTCACGGTGCCCGGGGTGGCGGCCCACTCCGGGCGGGCCTGGAGGGGGGAGAACGCCATCCACGCGGCCGGGCCCCTGCTGGCGGCGCTGACCGCCTACCGGCCCGCCACCATCACGGTCGAGGGACTCGACTACCGGGAGGGCCTGAACGCGGTCCGGATCAACGGCGGGACGGCCGGCAACGTCATCCCGGACGCCTGCACCGTGGAGGTCAACTACCGGTTCGCCCCGGACAAGGACCTTGAACAGGCCCATGCCCACGTGTACGCGGTGCTGGCAGAGGCCGGCATCGGGCGTGACCGGGTGGAGATCGTGGACGAGTCGCCCTCGGCCCGGCCTGGACTGGACCGTCCGGCCGCCGCCGCCTTCGTCGCGGCCGTGGGAGGGACGCCGATGCCGAAGTACGGCTGGACAGACGTCGCTCGGTTCTCCGAACTCGGGGTGCCGGCCGTGAATTTCGGTCCCGGGGACGCCCTGCTCGCGCACACGGATGACGAACACGTCACGGCCGGTGCCGTGCGCGACTGCCTGGCCGCCCTGCGCCGGTGGCTGGTGCCGGTCGCCGGCTCGGCGTCCACGTTGTCCTGACCAGCTGCGGATCCGGTTCCGGGCCGGCGGTCGGCCCGCTGACGTGTTACTTGGCGACCGCAGTGGTGGGCACCATGGTGGTGGAGGTGGCCGGTGCAGTTTCTCCACCGGTGCGGGAGGACAGAGTGCCGGCCAGCTTCGTCGCCAGCCACGTCAGGATGAAGTTGATGACGATGAAGATCAGTGCCGCCACGACCAGCGTCTGCAGGATGTTCGAGTAGCCCGAGCCCAGCTGGCGGGAATACTGCAGCAGCTCGTAGAAGCCGATCAGGTAGCCCAAGGCGGAGTCCTTGAGGATGACCACGAACTGACTGAGCAGGGACGGCAGCATGGCGGTCAGTGCTTGCGGCACCTCCACGAGCCGCAATGACTGGTTGATCGTCATGCCGACGGCCGCCGCCGCCTCGCGCTGGCCCTTGGGCAGGGATCTCACGCCCGATCGGACCAACTCGGCGATCACGGCACCGTTGTACAGCGTCAGGCCCACGATCACGCCGTAGTAGGCGGCGTCAGCGGAGGCGATGAAGCCGGTGGGGGCCACCACGCGCGAGAAGAAGAAGTACAGGAAGAACATCATCACCAGCACCGGAACGGCGCGGAAGAACTCGACGATGACACCCGAAATACCGCGGATGATGGCGAACGGCGCCAACCGCAGGAAGCCGAAGATCAGCCCGAAGATGAGGGCCGTGACCACGGCGATGCCGGAGGACTGCAGGGTGAACTGGAGGCCCGGAAGGTAGTAGTTGGTCCAGGCGTTGGCGTTGAGGGCATTGGTCCACTGGGTGGGGGCCAGCTGACCCTGCCGGTCCAACTGCATCAGCACGAGGATGACCACCACCAGGACCACGGCGAGGGCGATCGCATTGGAGATCAGGATATTGCGCCGTGCCCTGGGTCCCGGGGCGTCGAAGAGGACGGAGGCCTGTGCCTTCATCGGACCACCGCCCATTTGTCGGAGAGCCAGGTGGTCAGGATGCCCATGGGAATCACGATGATGCAGAATCCGATCGCGATGGTGAGGAAGATGTAGATCATCAGGTCCGGGTTGAACTCGATCATGGTCCTCATCAGCCCGGAGGCCTCTGCCACGGAGGCGGCCGCGGCCACCGTGGTGTTCTTGGTCAGGGCGATGAGTGTGTTGCCCAGCGGCGTGATCGCGCCGCGCAGGGCCTGGGGGAGCACCACCAGGCGGGCGGCCGGGAGGAAGCTGAGCCCGATCGCCCTCGCGGCCTCGGCCTGGCCGAGGGGCACTGTGTTGACGCCCGAGCGGATCGCCTCGCACACGAACGCCGCGTGGTAGAGGGTCAACGAGATCACGGCGTAGATGAAGAAGTTCAGGTCGAAGTCCGAGGAGAACGTGATCTGCAGCTGGCCCCAGACGGCCAGTACGCCGAGCACCATGATGATGGTCAACGGCGTGTTGCGGACCGTGTTCACGTAGGACGTGCCGATACTCCGGAGGGAGCCGACGGGAGAAATCCGGAAGAGGGCCAGAATGGTGCCGAGGGCGAAGGAGCCGATGGCCGCCAGAAACGTCAGCCGGATGTTCATCCAGAAGGCGCCGAGGATGTCATAGTCGGCGAAGAGTTCGAGGAATCCGTTCATGAGCTTCCTGAGTCGGAGGCCGGCAGCTGGGGGGAGCTGCGGGTGCTGGCCTGAGGGAGACGACGACGGTGCGCCGGGCGGGTGCCCGGCTCACCGCCGCGTCACGGTGCGATGGTGGTGATCAGGCCTCGCAGGATTCCAGCTCCGCCTCGGGTCCGTTGTTCAACTCCTCGTCCGGCGTGTAGCCGGTGCCCTCGGTGTTGGTGGTCAGGGCCTCTTCCCAGGCGCCTTCGTCCTTCATCTTGGTGATGGCATCGTTGATGGCCTGGCATTCCTCGGAACCCTGCGGGATGCCAACGCCGTAGCGCTCCACGGTGAAGGCGTTGCCCACGACCTTGAACTTGCCGGAGTTCTCCGGGGTCGCGGCCAGGCCGGCGAGGATGATGTCGTCGGTGGTGACGGCGTCAACCTGGCCGGACTCGAGGTAGGTCACGCATTCGGCGTAGCCGCCCTGCTCCACCAGTTCCACGCCCTCGGCGTACTCGTCCTGGATGGTCTGAGCGGAGGTGGAACCGGTCACCGAGCACAGGTTCTTGCCCTCCAGGTCCTCCGGGCCGGTGATCTCGGTGTCGTCGGCGCGGACCAGCAGGTCCTGGCCGGCCACGAAGTACGGTCCGGCAAAGCCCACGCGCTCGGCGCGCTCGTCGGTGATGGAGTAGGTCGCGAAGATCATGTCGACCTCGCCGCCCTCCAGGGCGTTCTCCCGGTTGGCGGAAGGAGTCTGGACCCATTCGATCTGGTCCTCCGTGTAACCCAGCTCGGTGGCCACGTACTTGGCCACGTCCACGTCGAATCCGGTCGGATCGCCGCTGCCCTCGCGGAAGCCGAGACCCGGCTGGTCGAACTTGATGCCGATGCGGACGGAATCGCCGCCACCTGCGGTCTCACTGCCCCCGGCGTCGCCACCCTCTTCGGTGGAGGACGGCGAGCAGGCGGACAGGACGAGGGCGGCCGACGCGGCGATGGCAGCGGTGGAAAGGAGCTTCTTGCGCATTGTTCCTCCAGAGGCGGTACTGATGATGGGTGCGGTGATGCGAGTGATGAAGTGGTGACGGTGTTGGTCAGGTGGTTCAGTGGGTCAGGATCTTCCCGAGGAAGTCCTTGGCCCGGGGGTGCTGCGGATTCATGAAGAACGATTCCGGATCGGTGTCCTCGAGGATGGCACCCTGGTCCATGAAGATGACACGGTCACCGGCTTTGCGGGCGAAGCCCATCTCGTGGGTGACCACGACCATGGTCATGCCCTCGTGCGCCAGCTGGACCATCACGTCCAGGACCTCCTGGACCATCTCGGGATCCAGGGCGGACGTCGGCTCGTCGAAGAGCATCACCTTGGGCTTCATCGCCAGCGCGCGGGCGATGGCGACGCGCTGCTGCTGGCCGCCGGAGAGCTGGGCGGGCATCTTCTTGGCCTGCTGTGCGACCCCGACGCGTTCCAGCAACGCCATGGCCTCGTCGTTGGCCTGGGACTTCTTGACGCCCTTGACCTTGATCGGTCCCAGGGTCACGTTCTCCACGATCGATTTGTGGGCGAAGAGGTTGAAGGACTGGAAGACCATTCCGACGTCGGCCCGCAATTGGGCGAGCCCCTTGCCCTCTGCGGGGAGCGGCTTCCCATCGATGCGGATGGTGCCGCCCTCATCGATGGTCTCGAGGCGGTTGATGGTGCGGCAGAGCGTTGACTTGCCGGAGCCGGAGGGGCCGATGACGATCGCGACCTGCCCCTCGGGAATGGTCAGGTTGATGTCCTTCAATGCCTGGAATGAGCCGAAGTGTTTGTTGACGTTGTCGAGTTCAACGAGGGCTCGCTTCGCGGTGGAGTCGGCTGCGGGGGGATCCGTCGGGGCCGGTGTGCTCTGCGTCATAGGGGAGAGACTATAGGACAAGGTCAGACCAGATCATCAGGAGGTGGTCGTCAGGGCGCTTTTAATCCAATCGTTGCCTTTCTGAAACACTCCTTGCGCGATTCGGTCCGGGACCGGTGGTCCGGGGGCGGCGATAGGCTGGGCTCATGTCACCTCACGGCGATGCGGGCGCCTCCGCCCCGCGCATCCGGCGCGGCCCCCAAACCCTGCGCGGTGCTGCTGCCGCCGGTCCGACCTTCGACCAATTGCTGCTCCGTTCCGATGACCCGCGGTCATCGGAACGTCAGTCCACCACCACGGACGCGTGGCGGGTGCTGCGCATCCAGGGCGAGTTCGTCGAGGGCTTCGGTGCCCTGGCGGACCTGGGTCCCGCCATCTCCGTGTTCGGGTCCGCGCGCACCGGACCGGGCGCGGCCGAGTACGAGCAGGCCCGAGAGGTGGGGCGCCGACTGGCCGAGGCGGGTTTCGGCGTGGTCACCGGAGGCGGGCCCGGGGCCATGGAGGCGGCCAACCGCGGCGCCAAGGAGGCCGGAGGACTGTCGGTCGGCCTGGGCATCGAGTTGCCCCATGAGCAGGGTATGAACGACTGGGTCGACCTCGGCGTCGACTTCCGCTACTTCTTCGTGCGCAAGGTGATGTTCCTGAAGTACTCCCAGGGATTCGTGGTGGTCCCCGGTGGACTGGGCACCCTGGACGAGCTGTTCGAGGCCCTCACCCTGGTTCAGACCGGGAAGGTCACCGCCTTTCCGGTGGTGCTGCTGGGGCGGGACTTCTGGGGCCCGCTCGTGGACTGGATCAGGGACAGCCTGGTCGAGCGCGGCATGGTCAATCCCGCCGACGTGAGCTTGCTCCAGCTGGCCGACTCCCCGGAAGAGGCCGTGGACCTGGTGCTCAACACGGTGGCCGGCGGACGTTGGCCCGATCGGGAGGACTGGGACCCGGATCACCAGCGGATCACGGCGGATCACGGGTTTGCGTCGGGTGATCCCCAGTGAACGTGTTCATGGTGCTGGTCCTGGTGGCCGCCGTCGTGGTGGTGGGGCTTCTCGCCCTGGCCGTCACGGGCACCACGGGGTTCGCAGCGCCCCTCTCGGAGCCCGTGCGTGCGCTGCCGCCGGTGCTGCTGCCCCCGACTCCGGAGGCGGCAGACGTGGAGGGACTGCGCTTTTCGCCGGGACTGCGCGGATACCGCATGGACCAGGTCGACGAGGTGCTCGAGACGCTGTCCGGAGCGCTGGCCGAGCGGGATGCGGAGATCGCGAGACTGCGTCAACTGGCGGGGAGAGGCCCCGGCAAAAGCGCAGATGACGTCGTGTGATTAGCGGCACGGGGCCGAATCCGGAATAATAGGGGTGTCAAGCGCTCCGCGGGTCGCCAGGGGACGCCTTTAGCCCTGACGACCGCACGTATAGTCTTGCGGCCTCGCTGTGACGAGGGGGACCGCATCGAGAAGGGAACACAGATGGCAGCCATGAAGCCTCGTACCGGGGATGGTCCCATGGAAGTGACCAAGGAGGGCCGGAGCCTGATCATGCGCGTGCCGATCGACGGCGGCGGCCGCCTGGTGCTTGAACTCAACAAGGATGAGGCGAACGCGCTCAGGGAGTGCCTCGTCGGCGTCACCGACGCCTGACGTCCCTGACCGGCGTTGCAGGCCCGTACCAGCAAGCCCCCGGATCCACGGCCCGACGGCGGTGGCTCCGGGGGCTTTTCCCTGCCCGGGCGGATCCGGGCGGAACCGGGCGGTGGCGGTCTGGGCGCTCAGCGGCGCACCGCCAACAGCACGCCGGACCCGGTGGGGACCAGCGCGGAATGCCAGGTCTCCTCGTCCCTCAGCAGCTTGCCGGCCTCCCGGGCGGCGACGGTCGACGCCTCTCGGACGGCGGGCTTGGGGACCCGATCCTCGTCGAGGGCGTCGTTGACGATCAGCAGACCCCCGGGACGCAGCAGCCGGGCGGCCTGCTCCACGTGGAAGACCAGCGAGGCCTTGTCCGCATCGAGGAGCACCAGGTCGTAGGCCTTGCTGTTGAGCCGCGGGACCACGGTGCGGGCCCGCCCCGTGATCATGCGGGTGCGGTTGGCGGGGAACCCGCCCTCGGCGAAGCCCTCGCGGGCCGCACGCAGAGCCTCGGCATCGGGGTCGATGGTGGTCAGCATGGCGTCCCGGGTGAGACCGCGCATCAAGGCGATGCCGGAGACGCCGGCACCGGTGCCGATCTCCACCAGGGTCGCGGGGGAGCGGGTGGCGGCCAAGACGGTCAGCAGGGCGGCGGTGCCCTCGGTGACCGGCACGATCCCCAGGTCGGAGGACCGCTCCCGGGCGCGCAGGAGCACGTCGTCCTCGGCCGGACGGGACTCCGCGAATGCCCAACTGGCATGCTTGTCCGTCTGGTGGGGGCTCAGGGCCTTCATGGGGCGTGCTCGATTCTCTCGTGCGGCGGTGAAGCCGGGGGTGCCGACCAGCCATCCAGTCTACGGCGATTCAAACGACACGCTCCCATGCTCAGGCTCCTCACAGCAAAAGGGGCCAGACTGGATGGGTACGGAAAGGAGTCGACTGCAGTGATCATTCCCAACTGCACCACCCCCCTCGTGCCGCTCCCCGCACACACCTCCGGAGGGAAGGGACCGCTCTGATGGCGGTCTTCCATCCCCGGGCACGATTCGACTCCTATGTGGAGGACGCCCTCTCCCCGGCCGCCCGTGAGCGGATCTCCCTCCATCTCGAGCAGTGTGCCGCATGCCGCCACGAGGTGGAGCAGCGCCAACGCATCCTCCAGGCCGCCTCCTCTTTGTCCCGCTCTCCGGCTGCGGCCTCGACGTATCCGACGAATTCTTCCTCCCCGTCGTCTCAGTCCGACCCGACCTCACCGGCATCGCCGTGGGCGGTGCCGCCATCGCCCTCCACGTGGGCCTCTCACTCCGGGGGGTCTGCCGCCGGCGCCCGCCCGGCGGTGCCTCCCGTGCTGGAGGAACGAGAGGGCGTGGCCGGCTGGAAGGTGGTCATGGGGCTGGGAGCCGTTGGCCTGGCCGCCGCAGTGGTGCTGTCCACGGCGTGGATCGCGGGTGATCCGGAGGCCGTCGCCAGTCCGGAGGCCGGTGAGAACCTGCTCCTGCCGTCCGCCTCCGTGAGTTCCTCGGCGGAGGAGCCCGACGCCGGCGCGGCACCTGTGCCGTCCGGGTCGCCGGACGCCGAGACCGGCACCCCGGGCACGGACACCCCGGGCACCACCGACGATTCAAGTGGTTCCGCGGTGCTTTCGCCGGCCGGCGTCGGTGGACCGGCGCTGGCCCCCTCCCTCCCGTCCCCGTCGGACTCCGCCCATCCCGCTGAGGGCGAGATTTCCGCTGATGTCGCCGTGGCCGAGGCGATGGCGTTGACCCCGGAGATGATCACCGACCTGCGGCGACTGGGATGGAACGTCCCCTCACTGAACGGACTGGGACTGCGTCATGAGTCCACGGGGTGGACTGTGGAGGAGAAGACCGCCGAGGTGATGATGTCGCTCCAGGGCGAGGAGGCCTCACTGGTGCTGCACGAGTGCCGCTCGCTGGGCGAGGACGCTGGGATCCCCGGCTGTCCGCTGGCGAAGGGGGACGTCCGCGCCGCAGCCGGGGCTGGCACCGTGGCCGCGTCCGGGGAGACCCGCAGACTGCCCGTCGGCGTGGAGATGTCCGTTCTCGATCTGGGCGACGGCACGTGGACGGCCACGGCGCAGACCGCGAACGCCTCCTACACGGTGGATTCAGATCTGCCGGTGGACCGGGCCGAGCGCGTCATGACCTTGGTGGTCATCTCGGAACGGTCCCGCGTCCAGGCGGGGGAGGCACCCGACGAACGGCCTGGGGAACGCCTGGCCCGAGGTTTCGAGCGCCTCCTGCCCTGGATGGACGAGCACGAGGTCGATGCCCGATGACCGTTGCGGAGTTCGGCGCGGGCAGATGACGGACGAGCACCGGACGGGCCGTCTGACCACCTCCGGTGGCGTCCCGCCGCTCGGGTAGGCTGAGGACTTGTGACCTTCGGTATCAACGGCGCTGAGCTGATCATCCTGGCCCTGCTGGCCGTGCTCATCCTCGGACCGGAGAAGCTCCCCGAGTACGCCCGGAAGCTTACCGAATGGATCCGCAACCTGCGGCGCATGGCCGAGGGTGCCAAGACCCAGTTCAGGGAAGAGACGGGCACCGACTTCGACGAGATCGACTGGAAGAAGTACGACCCCCGCCAGTACGATCCCCGCCGCATCATCAAGGACGCCCTGGCCGACCCCGTGGACGGGGACACCTCGGGTTCAGGAGCGGCCGGCGCCTCCGGCGGGTCCGCCACGGCGGCACGGAGCGCGCGGGGTGGCCTCCGCGGTGAACTCGGCTCGGTGCGCTCCCAGCGCGACGAGCTGCGTGAGGACCTCAAGGACATGGATCCTCGGGCGTTGTTCTTCGGCAAGACCTCCAGGCGCTCGGAGTCCCGTTCCGCCGCAAACGCGGGTGCCCCTGACGGCGAACGCGCCCAGGCCGATGACCGTGTCGACGAACTGGGCGGTCCGGAAGCCTCGGGCGACGCTCGCGACAGCACCGGTGCGGGTGGCAGTGGCCGTGGCAGGAGGGGCGGTGCAGACGCAGACGCAGCAGCCGGTCAGCCGGCCGGGGCCGCCGTTGCGTCGGGTGCGTCGGTCACGTCGGTTGTTCCGCGAGGCCCGGCACCCTTCGACGTCGACGCCACGTAGCCGGGCCCCGCAGGCGACCCGATCAGTCCCGTGGTGTGACCGGCAGCTTCAGGCCGGCCAGCCCGCGCGGTCGCACGGCCAGGGCACCCGCGATGCGCCGCAGCTCGGTGCCCGCCGCGGAGTCCGGATGTTCCAGGACCACCGGGGTGCCGCCGTCGCCGTCCTCACGTAGCAGGGGGTCCAGCGGGACCGAGCCCAACAGCGGCACCTCATGACCGAGGGAGCCGGTGAGCCGGTCCGCAACAGTCTGGCCACCGCCGGAGCCGAAAAGGTCCAGGACCGTTCCATCCGGCAGGGTCATGGCCGCCATGTTCTCGATGACGCCGGCGACCTGCTGGCCCGTCTGTTCCGCGAGCTCACCCGCCCGGGCCGCGACCTGTGCCGCCGCCTGTTGCGGCGTGGTGACGATCAGCAACTCGGAGGTCGGCAGCAGCTGGGCGGCCGAGATCGCGATGTCCCCGGTACCCGGCGGCAGGTCGACCAAGAGCACGTCGAGGTCTCCCCAGTAGACGTCCGTGACGAATTGTTCGAGGGCCCGGTGCAGCATGGGCCCGCGCCAGGCGACCGGCCGGTCGGCGTCGAGGAACATGCCGATCGAGATGACCTTCACGCCCTGGGCCACCGGGGGCAGGATCATCTCGTCCACCCGGGTCGGCTTGGCCGTGGTGCCGAGCAGGCCGGGGATGGAGAAACCATGGATGTCAGCGTCCACCAGTCCGACGGAGAGACCCCGGTCCGCCAAGGCGGTGGCGAGGTTGGCCGTGACGGTGGACTTGCCGACGCCGCCCTTGCCGGAGGCGACCGCGTAGACCCGGGCGAGCGAGCCCTTCTCGAACTGGTTCTTCGGGCGGCCGGCGGTCAGCAGGTCCTTGAGCGAGGCACGCTGCTCGGCGGTCATGACGGCCATGACGACCTCGACTCCCGTGCACCCGTCCAGACCCTCCAGAGCCCGTTCCACGTCCTGCGTGATGGTGTCCCGGAGGGGGCAGCCGGCGATGGTCAGGCGGATGCCGATGGTGAGATGGCCGGCGCCGGTTGCGCCGGTGGGTGGCCCCGTCGGCTCGGCGGACTCGGTGATCGAGGCGACCATGCCCAGCTCCGTGACCGGGCGCCGGATCTCCGGGTCCAGGACTGAGCCGAGCCGGGCCCATGCGGCCCGTTCCAGGTCCGTGGTCAACGCGGGGGTGTCGAAGGTGCCAGGGCCGTCGAAGGAGCCGGGAGCGTCGGGGGTGTCGGTCATGCGGAGGGGGTGTCCTTGGGGTTGTCCTGCGAGTCGGCCAGGTCGGAGAGGTCAGCCGGGCCGGTCTGCCCGGTCTCGGCTGTTCCCTCGGCTGTCGACTCCTCTGCCTCCTCGGCGGCCATGAGGGCCAACGTGGTGGTCTGGGGGCCGTCCTCGTCGCCCTCGATGCGCTCGCGGGCCTCGCGGCTGGGCCGGTTCTTCTTCTTCTTGTGCTTCCGGGAGCTGGACCCGGTCGGTTTCGGAGCCGGGCCGGCGTCGGGATGTTGATCCATCTCGGCCAGGATCTCGGCACGCATCTTCTCCCGCACCTCGTCCTTGAGCTCCTCGGTGATTTCGGCGACGGCATCGCGCATCTCCGAGCGCACGAAGTCACGGGTGGCCACGTCCTGCAGTGCGATGCGCAGGCCGGCCAGCTCACGGGTCAGGTATTCGGTGTCCGCGAGGTTGCGTTCAGCGCGGTTGCGGTCCTCACGCAAGGAGACCTTGTCCCGGTCGTCCTGGCGATTCTGCGCCAGCAGCAGCAGGGGAGCGGCGTAGGAGGCCTGCAGGGACAACACCAGGGTCAGGGCGGTGAAGCCGATGGCGGCGGAGTCGAAGCGCCACATCTCCGGGGCGAAGGTGTTCCAGCCGAGCCAGACGGCGCAGAAGATGGTCATCCACAGCAGGAACTGGGGTGTCCCCATGAACCGGGCGAAGCCCTCCGTGGCCTCGCCGAAGGCATCAGGATTGGGGCTCAGCCGGGGCCAGCGGCGTCCCCGCGCTCCCAGCGGCGTATCGAGGCCGGCACGGCGCGGGCCGGTGGTCTCCGGGTTCTTGTCCGCCATCAGGACACCTCCTCAGGATCGTCCATGCTGCGCCAGTCATCGGGCAACAGGTGGTCCAGCACGTCGTCCACGGTGACGGCGCCGACCACCCGGTGGTGCTCGTTGACCACTGGGATGCAGGTCAGGTTGTAGGTGGCCAGTTCACGGGTCACGGCCGGCAGGGGCATGAGGTCGGAGACCGGCTCGAGGTCCTTGTCCAGGATGTTCCCCAGCGGCTCCGGCGGGGGATACCGCAGCAGGCGCTGGAAATGCACCACGCCGAGGTAGCGGCCCGTGGGCGTCTCCAGCGGCGGCCGGGCCACGATCACCAGCGAGGCCATGGCCGGGGTGAACTCCTGCTGACGGATGTTCGCCAGGGCCTCGGCCACCGTGGCCTCTGGCGGCATGATGACGGGGACCGGCGTCATGACCGAGCCGGCGGTGTTCTCCTCGTACTCCATCAGGCGGCGGACATCGTCCGCGTCCTCGGGTTCCATGAGCTCCAGCAGCAGTTCCTGCTGGGAGTCCGAGAGCTCGTGGAGGAGGTCGGCGGCGTCGTCCGGGTCCATCTCCTCCAGCACATCGGCGGCGCGCTCGATGTCCAGATTGGAGATGATCTCCACCTGGTCGTCGTCCGGGAGCTCCTGGAGCACGTCCGCCAGGCGCCCGTCTTGCAGCTCGGCGGCCACCTCGACCCGGCGTTTGGTGGTCATCTCGTGCAGGACATCGGCCAGGTCCGCGGCCTTGAGGTCCTCATGGGCGGCCACGAAGCTGGACGCCCCCTGAGGTTCCTCGCGGGCGGCCCAGCGGGCCCCGCCCCACCCCACCAGCAGGTGCTCGCCCCGGACGCGGCCGAAGGCGCTGCGGCCGGCATTCCGCCGGACATAGAGGTCGCTGACCAGCCAGTCACCATTGCGCTGCTGTTCCAGGCCCAGGTCCTCGAGCACGGCCGGCCCGGAACCGTCGGCGAGGGTGACGCGGCGGTCGAAGAGGTCGGCCGCCACCATCAACTCGGCGCCGCGCCGCTCGAAGCGGCGCAGATTGATCAGGCCGGTGGTGATGATCTGCCCGGCGCCCAGTGAGGTGACCCGGGTCATCGGCACGAACACGCGCTTCTTGCCCGGCACCTCGATGACGATCCCGACGGCGACCGGCGGTTGGCCCGGTCCGCGCTCGGTGACGACGGCGTCGCGCATGCGGCCCAGACGGTCACCCAGGGGGTCGAACACGTCCAGGCCCAGCAGGCGGGCGACGAAGATCTTCGGGGCATTCACCCGTCCAGCCTAGTCGGCCGGGCCGGGCCGTGTTCCCTGGCGTCCACCCACTGATTCGCGCGCCTCCTTACGCCGGTGGCGGAGAATCCGGGTGCTGTGATGACCCGCACCGGCACGAGCGGCACAATGGAGCCCATGTCCATGCTCTTCGGTCCCACGTCCTCCGACCCCTCGGTCAGCGGCCTGCCCCGCGGTGAGGTGCTGGCGTCCTTCCCCACCTACGCGGAGGCCCGGAAGGTCGTGGACCGACTGGCCGAGCAGGAGTTCGACGTCCGCACGGTGTCGGTCGTCGGCACCGACCTGCGCACCGTCGAGCGGATCCGCAACCGCCTGACCTACCCGTCCGTGGCCCTGCGATCGGCCATCCAGGGTGCCTTCTTCGGCGTGATGCTCGGCATCCTGATGACCCTGATCGACCCCTCCGGATCCGGGTTCCAGATCCTGTACACGGTGGGTCTCGGCGTGGCCATCTGGGTGCTCTTCGGCGTGATCGGACACGCGCTGCGCAAGGGCCGCGGCGTGAACTCGGTCCAACAGCTGGTCCCCTCCAACTTCGACGTGGTCTGTGAGTTCGAGACCTCGCACCAGGCCAGGCAGCTGCTGGGCCGCCCGGGTCAGACCCCGGCACCGGCAGCGCCGACCCCCGCCCCGCCGGTCAACCAGGCGGCCGCATCGCGGCCTCCGGCCAGCCCGTCTCCCACCAGTCAATCCCCGGCCAGCCCGGCGCCCGTTCAGGAGCCCGCCGCCCACCAGGACCCGACGCCGGCCGCCCGCGCCGCGGAGACCGCACCGGTGCCGTCGGGGCCGGAGACCGAGGCTCCCTCCCGCAACGGCACGTTCCCGGACTTGCCGGATGGCCGCCCCCAATACGGGGTGCGGCTGCCGGAGGATGAGGCGAAGGCCGTCCAGGAACGCATCCTCAGCGAGAATGCCGCCAAGAACGCTCCGGGCGGCCAGGCCGCGGCGTCCTTCGAGGCCCCGGCCTACGGCCAGCAGGACCAGCAGGACCAGCAGGAGCCGGGCCGCGGCGGCCGTGCCCGCGGCTCCGGACGCCGCTCCGACCGCAACCGTCCCGTCGACGGTGCAACCGCGCCGACAGCCGACGGCGGCCGGCCGACGTCGGGCACCGGTTCCGCGGAACAGGACCAGGACCACAACACGCCCGCGGCGCCCGGCGGGACCGGGCCGGGGGAACCCGGCGCGAGCGAGCCGGGGGCCTTCGAGCGGCCGGCCTACGGACGCCGGGCGGCCGTGGACCAGCCCGAGGCCGATCAGCCGGACACGCCTCAGGACGAGCCCGAGCGGCGCGACTGAACGGCTGCCGGGTCCGTCAGCCGAGGAGCCGGGTCATCCAGGCCTCCACCTCGTCGGGGGTGCGCGGCAGGGCGGCAGAGAGGTTCTCGGCGCCCTCGTCCGTGACGTAGATGTCGTCCTCGATGCGCACGCCGATGCCGCGGTACTCCTCCGGCACCGCCAGGTCCTCGTTCTTGAAGTACAGACCGGGCTCGATCGTGAAGACCATACCTGGGACGATCTCGGCGTCCAGGTAGAGCTCACGCTTGGCCTGCGCACAGTCGTGCACGTCCAGGCCCAGGTGGTGGCTGGTGCCGTGCGGCATCCATCGCCGGTGCTGCTGGCCCTCGGGGGAGAGGGCCTCCTCCACGGAGACGGGCAGCAGGCCCCACTCGTGCAGCCGCTCGGCCAGCACCTGCATGGCGGTGGTGTGGATGTCCCTGAACCTCAGGCCGGGCTTCACGGCGGCGAAGGCGGCGTCGGCGGCCTCGAGGACGGCCTGGTAGATGGTGCGCTGGATCGGCGAGAACGTTCCGTCGACCGGCAGGGTGCGGGTGATGTCGGCCGTGTAGAGGGAGTCCGCCTCCACGCCGGCGTCCACGAGGATCAGGTCCCCGGAGCGCACCTCGCCGTTGTTGCGGATCCAGTGCAGCACGGTGGCGTTGTTGCCGGAGGCCGCGATGGTGTCATAGCCCAGGTCATTGCCCTCGAGGCGGGCCCGGGAGAAGAACGCCCCCTCCACGATCCTCTCGCCGCGTTCGTGGCCGCGGGCGGCGGGCAGGACGCGGACGATGTCCTCGAAGCCGGCGATGGTGGCCGCCACGGAGCCGCGCAGCTCCTCGATCTCCCAGCCGTCCTTGACCAGGCGCAGCTCGGAGAGGAACTCGGTGAGTTGGGCGTCCAGGCCGTCCGAGAACTCCAGATCCACCCCGGTGTTGATGCGAGAGGTGTCCACCAGGGCCTCGACGTCCAGGTCGGAGCCGCGCAACAGGCGGATGCGGACCCCTCCGATCTCCACGGCACCGGCATTCTTGGTGACGGCGACCTCCAGCTCGGACAGGTCGGCAGTGCGGATTCCGGTGCGGGCCTGGAGCCCGCCGAGGGTGGGACGTGTGCCGATCCAGAACTCACCGGTGCGGGCGTTGGAGTAGAACTCCTCGGAATCGCGACCGGCCATGGGGCGGAAGTACAGGGTGGCCTCGTGATGCCCGCCATGGTCACCGGCGCCGTGATCTACCGGTTCCATGACGAGGGTGGCCTCCGGCTCGTGGTCCACGCCCAGGCCGGTCAGGTGGGCGAAGGCGGAGTGGGCGCGGAAACGGTAGTCGGTGTCGTTGGAGCGGACCTTGAGCGCTCCGGCCGGGATGACGAGACGTTCGCCCTCGAACCCCTCGGACAGGGCCTTGCGGCGCCGGGCGGCGAACGGGGCGGAGGCATCCGGCAGGACCGGCGTGGTCTCGGCGGGGGCCCAGCTGGAGCCCATGAACCGCTTGAACGCGTCCGAGGTCGGCTTCTGGGACCGGTTGTTCACGCGGTCTTCTACGGGCTGGTCGGCTGCGGCGCTGGCCTGGTCGGCGGGCGCGGTCTGGTCGGTGGGCCGGGGTGTTTCGTCGTTCATGGTTTCCATCATTCCACTCATCGCCGCGTTCTTCCCCGCGAGCCCGGGGCGGTTGGCTAGTCTGGGGGTCATGCCGTTCGACCTGCACACGCATTCCCACATCTCGGATGGCACCGAACCGCCCGCGGACGTGGTGCGGGCCGCTGCCGGCGCCGGCCTGACCGGCCTGGCCCTGACCGACCATGACACCACCGCCGGCTGGTCCGAGGCCGCCCACGCGGCGGTGGAGACGGGCCTGACGTTCATCCCCGGCATGGAGGTCTCCTGCGTCTCGGACACCGGCATCAGCGTGCATCTGTTGTCCTACCTGCACGATCCCCTGGCGCCAGGGCTCAATGAGGAGATCGGCCGGGCCCGGACCTCCCGGCTCATGCGGGCCCAGCGCATGGTCAGGCGACTGGGAGAGGACTACCCCATCACGTGGGAGATGGTGCTGGCCCACGCCACCCCGGACGCCACGATCGGCCGGCCGCACATCGCCGACGCCCTGGTCACCGCAGGCGTGATCCGGGACCGCTCGGCCGCCTTCACCTCGATCCTCACCCCCCGCTCGCCCTACTACGTGGGCCACTACGCCCCGGACCCGGTGGACGCCGTCCGCCTGGTGCTCGAGGCCGGGGGCGTGCCGGTCTTCGCCCACCCCATGGCGTCCATGCGGGGCCGCGTCATCGGCATGGGGCTGTTCCGCGAGATGATCGGCGCCGGGCTGGCCGGCATCGAGGTCTTCCACCGGGACAATCCGGATGAGGCCCGGCGCACCCTGCGGCTCCTCGCCCGGGAGCACGATCTCTTCATCACCGGTTCCTCCGATTACCACGGAACCGGTAAGCCCAACCGGATCGGCGAGAACACGACTCCCGACGAGGTGGTCGCCCGACTGGAGGAGCAGGCCACGGGCACGGAGGTCATCCGGCCGTGACCGCGCCCGTGATCCGGGCTGTGGCGGTGGCTTAGCCGATCCGGGCCGCGAGGGCCGCGGTCTGCTCCGGGTCCAGCACCGCGGCCGGATGTGGTCCGGCCGTCAGCAGCCCGGTGCGGAGGTCCGCCTGGTCCGGTCCATCGAGAGCGGCGCCGGCAGCCAGGACCGCGTTGCCGGCCTGCAGGCGGTCCAGCATCGTCGCGTCGGCCAGGGTCCAGGCACCGGACAGTCCCGCATGCGCGGCGGCGTTCTCCAGGGCCTGGGCCTGACCGGCCAGGAATCGCAGGCCCGTGTCATCCCCGATGTTCACCAGCAGCACGCCGGACTCCAACAGAAGCCCCAGCAGCTCGCCGTAGAACTCGCTGCCCGTGAGATGGACGGCGGCGTCCACCGCGGTGTAGATGTCCAGGATGACGGCGTCGAACCTGCGGCCCTCCAGGCGGGTGAGTTCGGCGCGGGCGTCTCCGATGACCACGGTCAGGTCCGTCCCCTCCGGCAGGGGCAGGGCGGAGCAGACCAGCGTCGGCAGCTCGCGGTCGAGGTCCACCACCGTCTGGACGGATCCGGGACGGGTCTGCTGGACGTAGCGGGGCAGGGTGAGCGCACCCGCGCCCAGATGCAGGATGCGCAGGGGCCGGTGGCCCGGCCAGACGGCATCGAGGACGTTGGCCACCCGGCGCAGGTACTCGTAGCGGATCCGGGTGGGGTCATGCAGATCGACATGGGACTGGACCGCTCCCCCGATCTCCAGCACCCAGCCGGCGTCGTGCTCGTCCGGGAGGATCCGGGCCTGCTCGCCGCTCACACTCAGCTGGAGGCTACGGCGGGTGGGTTGGAACACGTCAGGGTCGGCCATCACGCCATTCTGACAGGCGCACGGCGCTCAGAGGTGGTCGGCCAGCCGGCGGCGCATGACCTCGAGGGCCTCGGGGTTCTGGTCCACGAGCACGAAGCGCCGCTCCAATGCCGCTGCGGCGGCCCCGAGAGTGCCGGAGCCGGCGAAGAAGTCGAGCACCCAGTCGTCCCGGCGGGACGACGCTGCCACCATCCGCTTGAGCAGGCCCACCGGCTTCTGGGTCGGATAGCCGGTCTTCTCCTTGCCGGTGGGGGAGACGATCGTGTGCCACCAGACGTCGGTGGGCAGTTTGCCGCGGGCGACTTTCTCCGGGGTCACGAGCCCGGGTGCCATGTACGGCTCCCGATCGACCTCTTCGGAGTCGAACCAGTAGCCCTTGGGGTCCTTGACGTAGACCAGGATCGTGTCGTGCTTGCTCGGCCACCTCCGCTTGGACCGGCCGCCGAAGTCGTAGGCCCAGATGATCTCGTTGAGGAAGCACTCCCGGCCGAAGATCACATCCAGCATGACCTTGGCATAGTGCACCTCCCGGTAGTCCAGGTGCAGGTAGAGGGTGCCGTCATCGGCCAGGAGTCGCCAGGCCTCGCGCAACCGGGGTTCGAGGAACTCCCAGTAGTCGGCGAAGGCGTCGTCGTAGGAGGCCAGGGCGCCCTTGATGGTCTTGTAGCTCTGCCCGCCGAAGCCGACCCGGTCCGATTCCCCCGCGACGGCACGGACCATGGACATCTGCTGACGCCGTTGGGCCCGCCCCGTGTTGAACGGGGGATCCAGGTAGACCAGGGTGAACGCGCCGTCCGGCAGTGAGGGCAGGAACTCGAGGTTCTCCGCCCCCACCACCAGATTGGGGCCGTCCGGCCGGAACTCATCCACAGAGGTCACGGTAGTCGGGGCCTGTCACCGTGCCGGGGCGTCTGCACCCGGTGAGAAATGCACCGCCGGGCCGTCACTCGCCGGAAGGTGCCTGACCGCCGGTGGCCTCGCCACCCTGCACCACGCTGCCGTTCTTGCGGCGCGTGCGGGAGCGGCTCCGCGAGCGGCTGCGCGTGGCACCGCCCTCGGCGGCGGTCCCGGAGGCATCGGCGGAACCACGACGCCGGCCCGCACCCGCGGAGCGCGTCTCACCCGAGTCGCCCTCGCGCGGAGCGCGCTCCCTGCGGTCCTCACCGGAGCGCTCGCGGTTCTCGCCCGAACGCTCGCGGTTCTCGCCCGAACGCTCGCGGTTCTCGCCCGAACGCTCGCGGGCCTCGCCGGAGCGTCCGCGGCCCCGGCCGCCCTCGCGACCACCATCCCG
>NZ_JALDXU010000059.1:0-20860 GCF_032154715.1 Citricoccus sp.
TGGTGGTCGTCACGGTATTCTCCAGCGCCCGCTCCACCACCCGCGCCCACGGCGGCCTGGGGCTGGGCCTCCGGGGCATCCGCCGTGGCGAACTCGATGATGGGCGTGCCCACGGCCACGGTGTCTCCCTCGGCGACCAGCAGCGTGCCGATCCGGCCCTGGTGGGGGCTGGGGAGCTCGACGAGGGACTTGGCGGTCTCGATCTCCACGAGCACCTGGTTGAGGGTGACCGTGTCTCCGGCCGCCACCTTCCAGGAGACGATGTCGGCCTCCGTCAAGCCCTCGCCGACGTCGGGCAGGGCGAACTGGGTTGTCATGCTTGTCCTCCTCGTCAGTAGGCCAGCGCGCGGTCGATGCCCTCGAGCAGGCGGTCGACGTCGGGCACGTAGTGGTGTTCGATCTTCGCGGCGGGATAGGGCGCGTGGAAGGCGCCCACCCGGATCACCGGTGCCTCGAGGTGGTAGAAGACCCGTTCCGAGAGGCGCGCCGCGATCTCCGAGCCCAGGCCCAGGAACGTGGGCGCCTCGTGGGCGACGACGAGCCGTCCCGTGCGCCTGACCGAGGCCTCGATGGTGTCGAAGTCGATGGGGTTCAGGGACCGCAGGTCGATCAGCTCAACGGAGACCCCCTCCTCCGCGGCGGCCTCAGCGGCCTCCACCGCGGTGGGCACCAGCGGTCCGTAGCTGACGAGCGTGACGTCCGTGCCGACCTGGCGGACGACCGCCCGCTGTGGGTCCCCGTCCCGTTCTGACGTGTTGACCTCGCCCTTCATCCAGTAGCGGCGCTTGGGCTCGAAGAAGATCACCGGGTCGTCGACGGCGACGGCCTCCTGGATGGCCCAGTAGGCGTCCTGCGGCGTGGACGGCGTCAGGATGCGCAGACCGGCGTGATGGGCGAAGACCGACTCCGGAGACTCGGAATGGTGCTCCGGCGAGCCAATGCCACCGCCGTAGGGGATCCGGATGACGAGTGGCGTGACCTGGTGGCCGGCCGTGCGGGTGTGCAGCTTGGCCACCTGGTTGATGATCTGGTCGTAGGCGGGGAAGACGAAGGCGTCGAACTGCATCTCCAGAACGGGCCGGAAGCCGCGGATCGCCAATCCGATGCCAGTGCCGACGATGCCCGACTCAGCCAGCGGCGCGTCGATAACCCGGTTCACGCCGAAGGCCTCCTGCAGGCCTTCGGTGATGCGGAAGACGCCGCCGAGCCTGCCGATGTCTTCGCCCATGAGCAGGACCCGCGGGTCGGCCTCCAAGGCCCGGCGCAGTCCGGCGTTGAGTGCCCCGGCCATGGTCATGGTGATCGTGGTCGCCGGTGCGGTGGCCGTGTTCTCCGTAGTGGTGGTCGCTGTCATGCCCGGGCCCCTTCCGCGCCGTCGGAGCCAGGTCCGTCCTCGGACGATGCCAGGTAATCGGCGTACCAGGCGCGTTCCTCCTCCACCAGGGGGTGCGGGGTGGAGTAGGCGTGGTCGAAAATCGTGGCGAACTCAGGATCCGGCATCTCGACGCAGTCGCGGCGCAGGGCCGCGGCGAAGTCGTCCACCTCGGCCTCGACCTGGGCTAAGAAGTCGCCGGGCACGCCCAGTTCTCCGCTGAGGTGGCGGCGTAGCCGATCCAGAGGGTCCCTGGCGGCCCAGCGCTCCGCCTCCGCCGCCGAGCGGTACTTGGTGGGATCGTCTGCCGTAGTGTGTGCGCCCATGCGGTAGGTGTAGGCCTCGATGAGCATCGGCCCGTGCCCGGCGCGGATGCGCTCCAGGCAGTAGCGGGCCACGGCGTAGGTGGCGATGACGTCGTTGCCGTCCACGCGGATCCCCGGGACACCGAAGCCCTCCCCGCGACGGTACAGCGGGGCGGAAGTCTGGACCCGGGTGGGCTCGGAGATCGCCCACTGGTTGTTCTGGCAGTAGAAGAGCACGGGGGCGTTGAAGGCCCCGGCGAAGGTGAGAGCCTCCGAGACGTCTCCCTCCGAGGTGGCGCCGTCGCCGAAGCAGGCCACGGTGGCCACGTCCTGGCCGGAGTCCCCGGTGCCGACGCGGCCCTCGAGCCGCACTCCCATGGCGTACCCGGTCGCGTGGAGCGACTGGGCGCCGATGATGATCTCGTAGTTGTGGAAGTTGTGCTGCTGCGGGTCCCAGCCGCCGTGAGAGCTGCCGCGGAACACCTTCAGGATGTCCGCCGGGGTGAGGCCGCGGGACAGGGCCACCCCGTGTTCCCGGTAGGAGGTGAACACGAAGTCCTGGGGCCGCAGTGCGTGGCCGAGCCCCGTCTGGGCGGCCTCCTGTCCGAGCGCGGGCGGGAAGAGGGCAAGTTCACCCTGCCGCTGCAGGGCCGTGGCCTCGGTGTCGAAGCGGCGCTGGAGACTCATGTCCCGGAACAGGTCCTGAAGGGTCTTCACGTCCAGGGCATCGGCGAACACCTCGTACTCGCCGCCCGGGACGCGGATGCCCTCGGGGGTCAGCATGCTGACCATGGCGGGGTGGTTCTCGACCGGCGGGCGGTCAAGCTCAGCGACCGAACTGCTCTGTTGTCTCATGGCTCTCCAGAACGTACTTGTGATATTTCTGAGGTGTGTTCAGAGTCTCACAGGAAAGCGCGCAATGTGTCAACGGTCACATTTGAATGGGTTCCGAGGGGTGGACCCCGGTACGCTGAGACCCAATGAGTTGAGAAGTGCACGTAGTGCTAAGGAGGCCGACCGCGTGGGGACAAGATCAGAGGCCACAGCCTCGGCCGGGGAAGATGCCGCCGCCAAACCCCGTTCGGCGACCGAGCGCGTTTACTCACTGCTCAAGCAGGACATCCTAACCGCCCACCGCACCCCGGAGTCGTTCCTCTACGAGTTCGAGCTGGCGGAGGAGTACGGGGTCTCCAAGACTCCTGTCCGGGAGGCTTTGCGGCTTCTTGCCCACGAGGGGTGGGTCACGGTACTGCCCCGCAAGGGCTACCTGGTCCGATCACTCCGCCTGGAGGACGTGCACGACATCTTTGAGGTTCGCCAGATGATCGAGCCACCCATGGCCGCCACAGCCGCGGAGCGCGCCACCGATCAGGACAAGCAGGAGCTCGAGGCCTTGCTCCTCACCCAGGAGCAAGCCACAGACGCCGAGGCCGCGTTCCACGCGGCCACGGGATTCCACCTGGCCATCGCCCGCATCTCTCGGAACGCCCGGGCAGAGAAAATCCTGGGCGAACTCATGGACGAGCTGTACCGCATGCGCTACCTCGCCCCTTGGCTGGACAACCGCCTGCAGGAGTCCGACGAGCTCACCGGGCACCGGTCCATCCTCGACGCCATCCTCTCCGGTGATACAGAGGCCGCCCGGCAGACCATGGACGGGCACTCCCGTGAATCACTGCGGAAGAAGGTCATCGGGCTGGGCTCACTGGGAACTACCGGGCCACCTTGAGCCGGCTCCATCCCCACTCCCTGCGATTTGCGGGCAGAAATCATTAGCGATACCTGCCCGCAAAGTGCACATGGGAAGGATGGGCCTTGAATCCAGCGGTTTCGGTACATATTTTCTCCAGAATGCCGGATGAGGCTGACCCCACGTGCACGCGTGCCCCACGGGATACCGGCCTCAGCCGCTACGAGTACAACCCCGGTCTGCGGTACAAGCTGGTGCTGCCGGACGACCAGCGCCCCTGACCGCCGCGGTGGACGCCGAGGCTATCAGCCGGTGTACTCCATCCACAGCGGTTCCCTGGGCATCACCGCCGAGTTGGTGCGCAAGAACCTCGAAGAGATCTCCGTCCAGGTCAAGCGATGGGATGCGGAACTGCTCCTGGACGAGGCCGATGCCTTCGTGCTTGAGAGGTCAAACGGCACCGTGGGGTTCGCGTCATACCCCATATCTCTGCCCGCACAGCGGGCCGAAGCCGGCTGATCATCCTGCCGACGAGCTAGCTCCGCTCCGCCCGCAACTCCCGCTTGAGCAGCTTGCCCGACTGATTGCGCGGCAGCTCGGCCACGAAGTCCACACGCTTGGGCACCTTGAAGTCCGCGATCTTCGACTTCACGTGGGCACGGATGGTCTCGGCAGTCAGTTCGGCGCCCTCCTTGAGCACGACGACGGCCGTCACCGCCTCGATCCAGCGCTCGTCCGGCAGCCCCACCACGGCGACTTCCGCGACCTGCTCCAGCTCGTAGATGCAGTCCTCGACCTCCCGCGGGGCCACGAGCACGCCGCCGGTATTGATCACATCCTTGATGCGGTCCACGATCTGCAGGTAACCCTGCGCATCCTGGGTGGCCTGGTCGCCGGATCGGAACCACCCCTCGTCGAACGCCTCGGCGGTGGCATCGGGCTTGTTCCAGTACCCGCTCATCAGCTGCGGAGACCGGTACTGCACCTCCCCGGGCTGGCCCGGCTCGGCCAACGCACCCTCCGCCGTGACCAGCCGTGCCTCGACGAACAGCACGGGCCGGCCGCAGGAGGCGGGCCGCGCGTGGTGTTCCTCGGGGCGGAGCACCGTGCACAGCGGGGCCATCTCGGACTGGCCGAAGCAGTTGTAGAAGCCGAGCTGCGGGAACCGTTCGCGCAGTCGCTGCAGCACCGTCACCGGCATGATCGAGGCGCCGTACTGCGCCTTGGTCAGCGAGGAGAGGTCCCGGGAATCCAGGTCCGGGTGGTTGCTCAGCGGCACCCACACCGTGGGCGCGAGGAAGAGCGAGCCGATGTGCTCGGCCTCCACGAACCGCAGGACCTCCGGCACATCCGGCTTCGGCAGCAGCCGGATGGTCGCGCCGAGGGACAGGTAGGGCATCAGGAACACGTGCATCGCCGCCGAGTGGTACAGCGGCATGCACACCAGCGGCCGGTCCTCCTCCGTCAGGTCGAGGGCCACGATGGTGGACATGTACTCGGCGATCAGCGCCCGGTGGGACATCATCGCGCCCTTGGGGGCGGACGTCGTGCCGGAGGTGTACAGCAGTTGGGCCAGGTCGGCATCGCCGATGGGCAAGTCCAGTGGGGTGGAAGACGTCGACTCGTCCAGGGCCGTGGCCAGCAGCGCCGCGTCCGAAGCGCCGGCCGCGGCGCCGTCCGCGCCGCCGTCGGGAAGACCCCCGTCAGAGAAGAAGGGCCAGAGCTGCCCGACGCCGGCCGCGCGCCCCTGGTCCCGGATCTCACCGATGCGCGGCATCAGCGCGGGATCCGCCACGAGGAGTGCGGCGCCGGAGTCCTCGAGGAGGTAGGCCAGCTCCTCGCCCTTGAGCGCGAAGTTGACCGGAACGTGCACGTATCCGGCGGTGGAGCAGGCGAGGAACAGGATCGCGTAGGCGTCCGAGTTCAGCCCGTAGGCGGCCACGCGTGAGCCCTCCGGCAGCCCGGCGTCCCGCAGCCGGTGGGCCACCCGGTGCACGGCCTGCTCCAGCTCGGCGTAGGTCCACTCGCGGTCCTCAAACCGGAGCGCCGTGTTCTTCCCGTTGCGGGAGGCGGTCCGCGCGAGCAGGGTGCCCAAGGTATTGGCCCCGGCCCGGGTGATGGCCTGATCGGGTGCTGCGGTCTCCGTGGTCATGGTCAGAGCCTCTCGATGATGGTGACGTTCGCCTGGCCGCCGCCCTCGCACATGGTCTGGAGACCGTAGCGGCCACCGGTGCGCTCGAGCTCATGCAACAGCGAGGTCATCAGGCGGGCACCGGTGGCCCCGATCGGGTGACCCAGAGCGATCGCCCCGCCGTTGACGTTCACCTTCTCCGGATCCGCGCCGGTCTCCTGCAACCAGGCGAGCACGACGGCGGCGAACGCCTCGTTGATCTCCACCAGGTCGATCTCGTCCAGGGTGAGACCCGACTTCTCCAAGGCGTACTGCGTCGCGGGGATCGGCGCGGAGAGCATCATCACGGGGTCCGCGCCGCGCGCGGACAGATGGTGGATACGGGCCCGGGGAGTCAGGTTGAACCGTTCCACCGCGGCCGGCGAGGCGATCAGGAGGGCCGCGGCGGCGTCGGACATCTGGGACGCCGAGGCCGCCGTGTGCGCGCCGCCGGGAAGGATCGGGTCCAGAGAGCGGATCTTGTCCAGGTCCGGCTCGCGCGGGCCTTCGTCCTGGGTCACCGACTCAGCCCCCGGGACCGGGATGATCTCGCGCTCGAAGCGGCCCGCGGCCCGGGCCGCCAGGGCTCGCTGCTGCGAGGTCACGGCGAACTCCTCCAGTTGATCCCGGGTGAAACCCCACCGGTCCACCATCATCTCCACCCCGCGGAACTGGGAGATCTCCTGGTCCCCGTAGCGGTCGGCCCAGGACGGGGATCCGGTGAAGGGGTCCTCGAAGCCGAACTCGCGCGCGGCCCGGTTGGAGTAGGACAGCGGGATGGCGGACATCGACTGCACGCCCCCGGCGATGACCAGGTCGCTCGTGCCGGACATGACGGCCTGGGCCGCGTAATGGATGGCCTGCTGGCCGGAACCGCACTGCCGCTCCACCGTGGTGCCCGGGACGGACTCGGAGCCGCCCGCGGCCAGCCAGGCGCTGCGGGCGATGTCCATGGCCTGCGGACCGACCTGATCGATGCAGCCCAGGATCACCTCGTCATAGAGCTCCGTGTCCACCCCGGCCCGGCTGATGATCTCGCGGATCGGGGCCGCTGCCAGGTCCAACGGGTGGATCTGAGCCAGCCCCTTGCCGCGGCGCCCCACGGGCGTGCGGACGGCATTGACGATGTAGGCCTCGGTCATGGTGGTCCTCTCGGCAGAAGCGGCATCGGCGCCAGGGGCACGATGGGGAGATTGCCATACTCACTAGTAGCATTCCCCAGCCGACGACCTGTTGTCCAGGTCACTCCGCGGTGACGCCGGCGGCGCTAGAATGGCTGATCGGGACGCCGGACACCACGGCGGACCTGCGGATGGGACGGCCCATTCCGGCTTGTTGCGACGGGGACGACCCCCTTCAGGACAGGACCCGAACCGCCATGGCCAGTTCACCGGCATCTTCCACCTCCCGCGGCTCCTCCCCCGTGCGATCCATCCTCACCCCCGCCGCCCTCGTCCGGCTCGGTGTGGGCTGGGGGACCTTTCTCGCGCTGGCCCTCTCCGGCCCGCTGCTGGAACCGCCCCTCCCCGCGCCCCTTTTGATCACCGCCCTGGCGGTGATCGTCGGGGTCATCCTGCTCTGCTCCTTCGGGGTGGTGCACGAGGCCGAGTATCTCGCCCGCCGCCTCGGCGATCCCTACGGGACCCTCGTGCTGACCCTCTCGATCGTGCTGATCGAGGTGGTGCTGATCGCCGCCGTCATGCTGGGCCCCGGCGAGCATGCCACGATCGCCCGGGACTCGGTCATGGCCGTCTCCATGATCATCCTGAACGCCGTCATCGGGCTGTCCCTCCTCGTCGGCGGGCTACGCCACGGCGGCTTGCCGCACAACCGCACCGGCGCCTCCGCCTACCTCGCCCTGCTGGTCCCGCTGGCCGCGATGGCGCTGGCGCTGCCCGCGGTGATCGGCCGCGACGGCGCGTACACCCCGGGACAGGAGATCCCGATCATCGTCCTCACCCTGGCCCTGTACGTGTTCTTCCTGGTCCGTCAGATGGGTCCCCAGGCCGCGGATTTCCGTGAGGTCGACGCCGGCCCAGCCACTGCCACGGGCTCGGCACCGGCCGCCCCCAGCATCCGGGAGACCCTGACGCGCCACCGCGGCGAGCTCATCGCCCGGGTGGCCCTGCTGGTGGCGACCGTCCTGCCCATCGTGCTGCTCTCCCATGACATGGCTGCCCTGCTGGATGACGGTCTGGGACGTCTCGGGGCGCCCGTGGCCCTGAGCGGGGTGCTGATCGCCATGATCGTGTTCCTGCCCGAGGCCATCACCTCGGTGCGCGCCGCCCTGGGCGGAGAGATCCAGCGGGTCAGCAACCTCTGCCACGGCGCCCTGGTCTCCACGGTCGGGCTCACCATTCCCGCCGTACTGGTCATCGGCCTGTTCACCGGACAGGACGTCGTGCTGGCCGAGTCTCCGGCCAACCTGCTCCTGCTGGGGGTGACACTGCTGCTGTCCGTGACCACGCTGGCAGCCCGGAAGGTGACGGCCCTGCACGGGGCCGCCCACCTCGTGGTGTTCGCGGTCTACGGCATCGCGCTGTTCTCCTGAGCCGGCTTGTCCGAGTAGACCAGCCGGAAGCGTTCGCAGATCACGGGCATGTCCGGCGCCCAGCCACGCGGGTTCCCAGAATGGGACCGCCAGTAGCGCTCATGGATGGCGCGCCAGGCAGCCAGACTCAGATCGCCTTCCCCCTCGGCCCGGGCGTGGGCGGCGTCGACCTCGCCGAAGGGCACCACGCGGACGTCCGTGGTCTCGATGACCGCGCGTGGCCGCCCGCCGCCGTCGAGGATGATGCTGAACTCGCCCGCGGCCGGGATCGGCTCGCCCGTTGCCTCGTAGTCCCAGCCGGAGGACGCGGTGCCCGTCTTGGTGCCGTCGAGGACGAGTGCCAGCAAGGCATCCGCATGGTCCGGAGTGGCGCCGAAGGCCCAGGCCTCCGGAAGGTCCGGCGGCAGGGAGGGGACGGCCTCCCGGGTCCGTCGCCAGAAGTCGGTGTGCGCGCTGTCCAAGGGGATGCTCATCCGCCCCAGCCTAGGAGGCGGTCCAGCCGTCGGGCTGGTCCATCTGCGAGATGTCCCGCCGATCGTGAGGATTCCCCGTCATCATGACCGTGAATCCTCACGATCATCGGGAGAACTCCACGCGGGACAGGGCCAAGGTCGGCCTCAACGCAAAGACCCCGGAAACCGTGAGGTTTCCGGGGTCTGACTGCGGAGGATGGGGGATTTGAACCCCCGAGGGCGTTAACCCAACACGCGTTCCAGGCGTGCGCCATAGGCCGCTAGGCGAATCCTCCTGAGGTGCCCAAGTTTCGGATACGCGTGGCAACCGACTCAAGAGCAGGATTCATCGTACCTGACCGAAGGCCTCGGGGACCAATCGGCTCATTCCGTGCCGGTCACACCGGGTTGCACGTCCCGCACGATGGCCAGGGCGAAGCCGTCCCAGCCCTTGCCACTGACGGTCTGCAGTGCCGTGCCATCCAGCCGCGGATCGTCCCCCTGGCGCCGCAGGTAGGCGCGGATCCCGGCCACGTCGTCGGCATCGGCGCCGGTCCCCGAGGCGTCCAGCACCCTGCCGTCGCGGACCACGTTGTCCCCGATGATCACGGTGCCGGGCCGGGAGAGCTTCAGGGCGGCATCGAGGTAGTTGGCATTGTTGGCCTTGTCTGCGTCGATGAAGACCACGTCGAAGGGGCCCGCCCCGGAGTCGATGAGCTCCTGCACGGTGTCCAGCGCCGCCCCGACGCGGATCTGCACCCGGTCTCCCAGTCCCGCGGCGTCCAGGTTGGCCCGGGCCACCTCGGCATGCCGCGGTGCGTATTCGAGGGTGGTCACCGTGCCCCCGGGCCCGACGGCGGCCGCGAACCATTGCGTCGAATACCCGCCGAGGGTGCCGAACTCCAGGACGGACCGCGCCCCGGCCAGCTCGGCGATCAGGCCCATCAGCTTGCCCTGCCCGGCGGGCACCTCGATCGGCGGCAGCCCGGCCTCGTGGGTGGCGGCACGGGTGCGGCCATACGCCGCTTCCGGGCGGATGGCGGTCTCCTCGAGGTAGTCGTCAACGGCACTCCACTGCTCACGTGAGGTCATGCGCCCAGACTAGGTGCCGGTCTACCCCGGAGACAGGGCGGGCGTCACGCTCAGGCCCACTCGCTCAGTCACTCAGGCCAGTACCGTCAGACCAGGGCGCTGTGGTGGCACCTCGGGGTTGATGAGTTCCCACGCCTCCCGGCAGTTGCCACCACAGCGAGATCACATCCGGCGGCGGACGCTGATAGTATGGACGACGGCCCCTCACGTGGTGTCATCTCGCTGAACTCCCCCAGGACCGGAAGGTAGCAAGGGTAAGTGGGCTCTGGCAGGTGCGTGGGGGGTCTTTAGTTTCCCCCAGTTACCCGCTGTTCACGCCGCTGTGTGACCACCAGCCGCACCACCTTCCCGGAGGTCCCGTGTCCGCAGGCCGCTACGCCCCCAGCCCGTCCGGCGCGCTACACCTGGGCAACCTCCGCACCGCGATCCTGGCCTGGCTGTATGCCCGTCACTCGGACCGGACGTTCCTCCTGCGCATCGAGGACCTGGACCGCGTCCGCTCCGGTGCGGAGGCCCAGCAGATCGCCGATCTGGCGGCCATCGGCATCACCTGGGATGCCGCACCGGTCCGCCAGTCCGAGCGCGTCCACCTCTATGAGGACGCCCTCACCGAGTTGGGCACCGCCGGCAGGGGGGATGCCCTGGACAGCGGCCTGGTCTACGAGTGCTACTGCTCCCGCAAGGACATCGCCGAGGCCACGAGCGCCCCGCACCTCGATCCCCACCCCACGGTTCCGGGCGCCTCACACCCCGACCAGCGCCCTGCCCCCGGCCCCGCCGCGCAACCGTCTGCGCACGCGTCCGCGCCCGCGTCCGCGCCCGCGTCCGCCACAACCGGCCCTGGCGGCACGCCGGCCTTCCTCCTGCCACCCGGCTCCTACCCCGGGACCTGCCGCGAGCTCACCGCATTGGAACGTGAACGCCGCCGCGCCGAACGGCCGGCTGCCCTGCGGATCAACGCCGCCCATGCCGCCGGCCTGCCGGACGGGCAGGCCCCGGTCCACCGCGTCACGGACCGGTCGAACGGGACGGTGGAGGCCGCCGTCGACGATTTCGTGTTGCGCCGCAATGACGGGGCGTTCGCCTACAACCTGGCGGTCGTCGTCGATGACCTGGCCCAGGGGGTGGACCAGGTGGTGCGCGGGGATGACCTGCTCTCCTCCACGCCGCGGCAGGACTGGCTGGCACGGCTGCTCGCCGAGCGCACGGGGCGCCCCGCGCCGTCGACCGAATACGTGCACGTCCCGCTGGTGCTGAATGCCGCTGGGCAGCGCCTCGCGAAACGGGACGGCGCCGTGACGCTGGCGGACCTGGCGGCGTTGCCGGCCAGCTCCGCACCCGGGGACCAAGGGCCCGACGGCGGCTGGTCACCCCTGAGCGTCAGGGACCTGTTGCTGGACTCCCTCGGCCTGCCGGCCGGCCCCCTGGACCGGGCGCTGACCCACTTCGATCCGGACGCGGTTCCGGGCTCTCCCTGGACTCCGCCGATGACTCCTCCACAGACCCCCACCGGCCCTGCGGGGACCGGCGAAGAGAAGATAAGGTTCCATAGGTGACTACCGCCCTGTACCGCCGCTACCGTCCCGACTCCTTCGAGGACATCATTGGCCAGGAGCACGTCACCGTGCCGCTGATGACCGCCCTGTCCAAGGACCGGGTCAATCACGCCTATCTCTTCTCCGGTCCGCGCGGCTGTGGCAAGACGACCTCGGCCCGCGTCCTCGCGCGCTGCCTGAACTGCGCCGAGGGACCCACCGGCCACCCGTGCGGGGTGTGCGACTCCTGCCAGGAACTGGCCACCGGCGGCTCCGGCGCCCTGGACGTCATCGAGATCGACGCAGCCTCGCACGGCGGCGTGGACGATGCCCGCGACCTGCGCGAACGTGCCACCTTCGCCCCCGTGCGGGACCGGTACAAGATCTTCATCATCGACGAGGCCCACATGGTCACCTCGGCGGGCTTCAACGCGCTGCTGAAGATCGTGGAGGAGCCGCCGCCCCACATCAAGTTCATCTTCGCCACCACCGAGCCGGACAAGGTGATCGGGACCATCCGCTCCCGCACGCACCACTACCCGTTCCGCCTGGTGCCGCCGGAGCCGCTCATGGAGTACCTTGAGCGGCTGTGCGTGCAGGAGAACATGGAGGTGGAGCCGGGCGTGCTGTCCCTGGTGGTTCGCTCCGGAGGCGGCTCCGTGCGGGACACCCTGTCCGTGCTCGACCAGCTCATGGCCGGGGCCGCCCAGGGTGCCATCGGCTATGACCTGGCCGTGAACCTGCTCGGCTACACCCCGGACGCCCTGCTGGACGACGTGGTCGATGCCGTGGCCGCCGCCGACTCCCAGACCGTCTTCCGCGTGGTGGACCGCGTGGTGCAGTCCGGCCAGGACCCCCGCCGCTTCGTGGAGGACCTGCTGGAGCGTTTCCGGGACCTCATCATCGTCAAGGCCATGCCGGACTCGGCGTCGGCCGTGCTCCACGGCATGCCCGAGGACCAGATCCGGCGCCTCGAGACGCAGTCGGCGCAGCTCGGGCACGGCGAGATCTCCCGTGCCGCGGACATCACCAACCAGGCCCTCACCGAGATGGTCGGCGCCACCAGCCCCCGGTTGCATCTCGAGCTGCTCATGGCCCGGCTGATGCTGCCCACCACGGACGCCACCGAGCGCGGCCTCGCCGCCCGCCTGGACCGGATCGAACGGCGGCTCGCCTATGGCGGTACCCCGGAGGACACCGAGGCGCACGACGCCGGCCCTGCCGCTCCCGGTAGCCCCGCACCGTCCGCGCCGGTCGCCTCGGATGCCCGCCGGTCTGTGCCCGAGGGCTCGAACGCCGGCTACTCCTCCGACGGTCACCAGCAGGTCTCGCAGGGCGCTCCTGCCGGTGGAGCCGGCGCCCCGGGCCTGTCCGGCGCGGCCTTGGCCCGGGCCGCGATGAAGCGTGGCGAGGCGGCGGACCAGTCGGCCCCTCCCGCCCAGGACGTGAACGCTCCGCGCGCTGAGCAGCGTGCCGAGCAGCACGTCGACCACCGAGCCGACCAGCAGGTCAAGCAGCAGGTCGACCAGCGTGGCGAGCAGCAGGTCGAGCAGGGGAGCGCCCCGGAAGCGGAACCGCAGGAACAGCCGGTCTCCCCGCAGCCGCCGGAGCCGCAGAATCGGGCGACCCCGCCCTCAGCGCCGGCCCGCACCGCTCCACCCGCAGCAGAGTCCGCACCGGCAGCACCGTCGTCAGCAGAGTCCGCACCGGCAGCACCGGCGGCCACCCCGCCCACGCACGGCGGTTCCACCTCTCAGGTGGAGATGATTCGCCGGGCGTGGCCGGAGATCCTCGGCTACCTGGAGGAGCACTCACGGCTCATCTGGATGCTGGTCTCCCAGAACGCCTCGGTGGCGGGCTTCGACGGCCAGCTGCTGACCATCGGCTTCTCCGGCGACGGCCCCCGTGACACCGTCCAGCGTCGCGGTGGAGACCAGGTGATCTCCGAGGCGGTCCACTCGGTCCTCGGGATCCAGCCGCAACTGGACCTGATCACCGGAGGGTCCGCGCCAGCGGGTGGTTCCAGCCCAAAAGCTGAGGGCCGCCCCGCCCTGGCGGCCCCGCAACCGGACGTACCGCAGTCGAGCACTCCGACGTCGGCCCTGCGGGAAGCTATGCCGACGTCGGCGACGCCTCCATCGCCGGCCATGCCCCAGCCGTCGTCCGCCCCGTCTCAACCGAACGCACCGCGCGCCGACGACGCCCTGCGCGCCAATTCTGGGCCAGGACCGGCGGCTCCCGCCACGCCCGCTGCACCCCCTGCCGCGGTGACCGCCACCGCACCTTCCGGCGAACCCGCACCGGCGCCTGCCACCGTGACCGCCACCGATCCTCCTGCCGAAGCCGCTGCGGCTCCTGCGCCACAGGGCGGCGTCACGACGCCGACCCCGTCAGCCGTTCCGGAGACGCAGGAGGCGGCCTCGACCTCAACCGAGGGAGCCGAGGGAGCCACCCCCGGCACCACCGACTCCACCGACTCCACCGACTCCACCGACTCCACCGACTCCACCGACTCCACCGACGATGAGAACTCCGTCGACCCCGTCGAGGAAGCCGCCACCGGGCCCGGTGGCCGCGCCGAGCCGGAGGACTTGGCCGCGGACGACGTTCCGGTCTCCGACTGGGACGGCTCCGGTGGACCGTACCCGTACGACGATGTCCCGCCGCCGCCCTATGATGACGAACCCTGGCCGGAGGACGACGGCGGCTACGCACGCCAGTGGGGCGAAGACCCCACGCCGGTCCCAGTCCCGGACCTCACGCCGGATGCGACTCCGGTGCAGGAGTCGGCTTCGGAACGCGCGGCGGACTTCAGCCCCCGCCCCGAACCCAGCGCTGCTCCGATCCCCCGTCCTGAACCCGGTTTCGGCGGCATTCCGTCGTTTGCCAAGCCGGAGGCCGAGATGGTGGCCGCGCGTGAGGCCAAGACGGCCAGCACACCCGCGCCCGCGGCGGAGACCCCCCACCATCGGCGGTCCAGCCGCTTCCAGCAGATGATGGAGGAGTACAACCAGTCCCAGGGCGGTGCATCCACTGCGGGAACCTCAGGGGGAGGCGCCGGCCGGCCCGGGGCACCCGGGGCGACGGGGCCGGCGTCGGGAACTTCTGACGGCGGCGGCGGTGCGACCGGAAACGGGGCACCGGGGTCCGTAAACTGGAGCGACGAGGTTCCCAGCGAGGACGACATCACCATTGAGGAATCCGGCATCGCCGGGCGCAAGGTGGTCGAGCGACTGCTGGGTGGCCGCTTCATCGAGGAGCGCATGCTGGATGGGAGTCCCCTGTCCTGACGCGTCTGATCAGACGCTCCTGGTCCCGCAGGAACTCTCCCCTCCGGCCCACCGGCCGGTCCAGCAACGCAGAAAGTGGTCGGTAGCGTGTACGAAGGTGCGGTCCAGGACCTGATCGACGAGCTCGGACGGCTGCCCGGCATCGGGCCGAAATCAGCCCAGCGCATCGCCTTCCATGTACTGGAGGCTGATGCGGAGGACATGATGCGGCTGGCCGACGCGATCCGGACGGTCAAGGACAAGGTCAAGCACTGCAGCATCTGCTTCAACGTCTCCGAACAGGAGACGTGCTCCATCTGCCGTGACGAGCGGCGGGACCGGGCCCAGATCTGCGTGGTGGAGGAATCCAAGGACGTCATGGCGATCGAACGGACCCGCACCTTCCGCGGCCGGTACCACGTGCTCGGCGGCTCCATCAATCCGATCGCGGGCATCGGTCCGGACCAGCTGCACATTCGCGAGCTGCTCACCCGCTTGCAGAACGCCGAGATCGAGGAGGTCATCCTGGCGACCGATCCGAACCTCGAGGGTGAGGCGACCGCCACCTACCTGGCCCGGATGCTCGGTTCGACGGGGCTGAAGGTCACGCGCCTGGCCTCCGGGCTGCCGGTGGGCGGAGATCTCGAATACGCCGACGAGGTCACCCTCGGGCGTGCGTTCGAGGGCCGCCGTAACGTCGCGGGCTGACTCCGAGCCTCGGGCGGGCAGAAATCGCCCTCGGGCCGTGCCTGACGTGCTCCCGGGGTGCGGTCAGGGCAGGCGGTTGAAGGAGAAGTGCGAGCCGTCGGCCTCGCCGGAGACCGTGCTGAAGGGCTCGTTCAGGCGTCCGAGCAGGCGGTCCACCGTCTGCCGGAAGTGCCCTTCCAGGGTCTCCGATGCGGCCTGACCGTCGCCGTCCGAGAGCTGGCGCAGCAACGTGCGGTGGACGTCGAGGATGTCCGTGCGCACCACATAGCCATCCGAGTGTGAGAGCGCTGCGACACGCGTCTGGATGATCAGCGTGGAGGCGAAGGACATCAGCCGAAGGTTGCCGGTGGCCTCGACCAGCCCGTAATGCAGGTCCAGGTCCGCGTCTCCGATCCGGCGGGCATCCGAGCCGTCCTCAAGAGCTGAGACCAGTGCGTCCAGCAGAACCTCGAACGAGGCGATGTGCTGCCGACGCTCCTCGGGATCCACTGCGGCGATCTGGCGCACCGCGGCACCCTCGATCGCGAGCCGCGCCTGGTAGAGGTCCTCCACCTGGTCCGCACGCACCATCACCACACGCAGGCCTGCGCCAGGTCGCGCTACCAGCAAGCCCTCCTGGACCAGTCGCTGGGCCGATTCCCGCAAGGGACCGCGGCTGACCCCGAGTTGGGAGGCCACCTCGGCCTCGCGGACGGAGGACCCTGGCTTCAAGGTGCCCCCGTAGATCGCGTTGCGCAGTTCCACGGCGATCAGATCGACCGTCGAGGGACGGCGCACCGTGTTGACCAAGGGCCTGGTGACCGGTCCGTTCCGGCGGGCCGAGCCCCGGTCCTGGGTCTGGTTCATGTGGCGGTTCCTTTCGACGCAAACACGATCATTCCATGCGACGGACCCTGATCATTCCACGCGAATCGTTACATTGTCGACATTCTTCAGGTCGACGATCCGATGGTAGCCCCGTTCACATTCTGCTAACGTCGGCTTCAGGTTGCCAGCGATTTCCGTGGTGACGGTCACAGTGTGGGGACGATCCCCGACCCTCGTGTGGCCGCTTCCGCGCATCGCCCCGACCACGACGCACCGCACCCAAGCACCGTCACGATTCGCACCACCGGCCCTCCCGCCGGCAGCCCGGGAGGTCCGGACAGCTGAGGAGCACGCCATGACCATCCAGCACCTGACCGCTCAGACCTCTCCCACCGGCACGTCCCGCCAGCGCCGGCTCCTGCAGGGCGCAGGCCTGCTGGCCGCCTCGGCCCTGATGCTCACAGCCTGCGGCGGGGGTGACGGTGGTGCCGAGGGCGACGATGGCGGCGAGGGCACCACCGCAGCCGAGGGCAACACCCTGGAGCGCCTCCAGGAGGAGGGCACCATCACCGTCGGCATCGCCGGCGAGGTGCCCTACTCCTACCTCGACGGCGGCGAGCCCGCCGGGGCCACCGTGGCCATGCACGAGAAGATCTTCTCGGACATGGGCATCGAGAACGTCGAGGCGGAACTGGTGGAGTGGAACTCCCTGATCCCCGGCCTGAACGCCGGCCGCTTCGATGCCGTCTCCGCTGGCATGTCCATCCTCCCGGACCGCTGTGCTCAGGCCGCGTTCTCCGATCCGGAGATCATGTACACCACCACCCTGATGGTGGCCGAGGGCAATCCGATGGGCCTGACCGACCTGGATTCGGTCAAGGAGAAGATGGATGCCGGCGAGAACGTCAACCTGGCCGTGCTGGCCGGCGGCATCGAGGCCGGCTATGCCGAGTCCCTGGGCCTGGAGGTCCAATCCGTCCCGGACGCCCAGACCGGCATGGACACCGTGGCCAACGGCCGAGCGGACGCCTTCGCCATGACCGCCATCTCCCTGAACACCCTGGCCGAGGAGAACCCGGACGCAGGCGTCGAGACCACCGACGCCTTCGTCCAGGTGATCGACGGCGTGGAGCAGATCGGCGCCGGCGGCACCGTGTTCCGCCAGGACGACGCCGAGTTGCTGGAGGCCTACAACGAGGCGCTGGGGTCCGTCACCGAATCCGAGGAGTCCTACCTGGAGGTGGTGGGTGACTACGGCTTCACCGCCGAGAACCTCCCCCCGGAGGACCTCACCACCGAACAGCTGTGCGCAGGCGAACTGGGCTGATAGTCGGTGCTTGACAACCTCCAAGCCACAGCGGAGGCCTGGCCGTTCCTCGTCCAAGGGCTGTGGGTGACCATCCAGCTCACCGTCATGGGCTCGGTGCTGTCCCTCATCCTCGCCGTTGTCCTCGGGCTGATGGCCGGGGCCTCCAACAAGGCCCTGGCCATCCCCGGCCGGATCATCATCGAGTTCTTCCGCGGCACCTCCCTGGTGGTCCAACTGTTCTTCATCTTCTTCGTCCTCCCCCAGCTCGGAGTCGAGTTGCCCGGCATGGTCGTGGGCGTGCTCGCCCTGGGCCTGAACTACGGGGCGTACTCCGCGGAGGTGGTGCGCGGCTCCATCGCCTCGGTGCCGCGCGGACAGTGGGAAGCCACCACGGCCCTGTCCATGTCTCCGGTCCACCGGATGCGGCGGGTGATCTTCCCGCAGGCCTGGGCCCTGATGATCCCGTCCCTGGCCAGCCTGATGGTCCACCTGCTCAAGGGCACCGCCATCGTCAGCGTCATCCTCCTGCGGGACTTCACGTTCTACCTGGATCAGCTCACCCGGCAGACGGATACGTTCTGGGCCTACGCCGCCGTCGGGCTGGTGGGGTACTTCCTTCTCGCGCTGATCCTGACGCTCTTCATGAATGCTCTGGAGGCCCGCGCCAAGCACCGGCTGGGCCGGGGGCCGTCTCTGCGTGAGATCCTCTCGCCCATGCCCACCAACAAGAACTCACTGTCCATGGCGGGAGGTGGCGTCTGATGCAGAACGAGAACCCCGCATGGGACTGGGAGATGGCCTTCCGGGCCCTGCCGGACATCCTGGAGGGATTCCTGACCGTCACCCTGTTGGTGACGGTGGTCTCCACCCTGATCGCGGCCGCCCTCGGCCTGGTCTGGGCCATGATCATCCGACTGGCCCCGCAGCCGATCTCCGGGATCGTCAAATGGGTCGTCAGCTTCATCCGCATGACCCCGATCGTCGTGCAGCTGCTGTTCGCCTACTACACGTTCCTGATGTTCGATTCGATCACCATCGGAATCGTGGTGTTCGGTATCCACTACTCGACGTACATGTCCGAGGTGTACCGCGCCGGCATCGATGCCGTGCCGCAGGGCCAATGGGAGGCCACCACGGCACTGTCCATGTCCACGCGACGCACCTGGACCGCCGTCGTGATCCCCCAGGCGCTGCGCGCCACCGTGCCGGCCCTGGGCAACTACGCCATCTCCATGTTCAAGGACACGCCGTTCCTGCTGGTGATCGGTGTGGTGGAGATG
Organism: Citricoccus sp.; assembly: GCF_032154715.1. GTDB lineage: Bacteria > Actinomycetota > Actinomycetes > Actinomycetales > Micrococcaceae > Citricoccus. Next base: position 18,541 of record NZ_JALDXU010000059.1, read on the forward strand.
GTCAACGCCGCCCAGATCTTCGGTGGCAACAACTTCCGCTACGTGGAGGCCATCACGCTGGCCGGCATCATCTTCCTGCTGGCCAGCTACCCCACGTCCGTCCTCGTCCGCCGATTGGAGAAGCGACTTGCCTACGCCTACTGACCCCGGTGCCACCACCCCCGGTGACCGCGCCGGAGGTTCCACTGCGGGCGCCACCGAGGGCACCGCACCCATCATCGAGTTCCGGGACGTGGAGAAGCGCTTCGGTGACAACGTGGTGCTCAAGGACCTGAACTTCCACGTCAACAAGGGTGAGCGGGTGACCCTGATCGGGCCGTCCGGCTCCGGCAAGACCACCATCCTGCGCTTGGTCATGACCCTGGAGGAGGCCACGGACGGGATGATCCTCATCGACGGGGATCCTCTGACCCACCGGATCGCCGGTGGCAAGCGCGTCCGCCTGTCCAACAAAGAGATCAAGAAGACCCGCACCCGGATCGGCATGGTCTTCCAGCAGTTCAACCTGTTCCCGAACATGACCGTGCTGGAGAACATCACTGAGTCCCCCATCCACGTGCTGGGCCAGTCCAAGGCCGAGGCCCGGGCCAAGGCCACAGATCTGCTGCACAAGGTCGGGCTGGATGACAAGGCGGATGCCCACCCCTCGTCCCTGTCCGGGGGTCAGCAGCAGCGTGTGGCCATCGCCCGTGCGCTGGCGATGGACCCGGAGATCCTGCTGCTGGACGAGGTGACCTCCGCGCTGGACCCGGAGATCGTGGATGAGGTACTCGGCATCCTGCGGAACATCGCGGACACCACGGACATCACCATGCTGATCGTCACCCACGAGATGCAATTCGCCCGGGACGTCTCGGACCGGGTGCTGATGTTCGACGGCGGCGCGATCGTGGAGGACGCCGATCCGCACACCATGTTCACGGCTCCGACGCATGACCGCACGAAGAAGTTCCTCCGTGCCGTCCTCGGCGAGGGGCAGATCGGGACCCGCTGAACCCACGCGCTGTCCGGCCTATCCCCACCGGTGGGGATAGGCCGGACAGCGCGTTAAGAGGGTTTGACGGACACTCGGGGGGCGACGCCGGCCGGTCACGCGACGCCGGGCGGTCACGCCACGCGGGTCCCCCGCGGCAGGCGGGCGGCCGGGGCCACCAGCCGCTGGCGGCCCCACGCGAACAGGGCGGCGGCCACCGCGATCTGGATGCCCAAGCCGAGCGGCCAGACCGGGGTGCCCTCGGACTCCTGGTCCGGGCCTTCGTCCGTCAGTTGACCGTGTGCACACTGGACGTTCGTCTCCGGCGGCTGCTGCAGGTAGCGCACCCCGGTGGAGATCGAGGTCATGATGCCATCGGGAGCCCAGGTCTCCGGATCGTCGGGATCGTAGGGCGGCTTCTCCGGATGCGGCACGGCGTCCGCCACCACCACGAACGGGTTGGCGGCCAGCATCCAATAGGTGGACCGGGTGTCCAGGGTCTCCTGGGGGACCATCGGCCCGGCGCATCGCAGCGGTGACCAGTCCGTGCCGTCGTAGCCGGTCTCCTCGTCGAAGCCGGGAAGCTCGTCCGGATAGACCGCCTGGTTGGCCGGCACGGTGGTCATGGTCAGCGGGGCGGTCAGGGCGAAACCGATCAGCGTGCCCAGCGAGAACAGGGCCACCAGCAGGTAGGTGGCCACCACCGCGAACAGGGTCCTGGTGACGATGGCGGAGACCGCGGTGCCGAGGGCGCAGATGACCCCGAGTTCCACGGCCACCATCAGGACGAAGACCACTAGTCCCGGGACGTCCAGTCCGCCCAGCACCACGGCCAGGACGATGTACGGCAGGGCGGCCACGAGGAAACCGAGCGCGGCGATCCAGGAGGCCAGCCATTTGCCGGTGAGCAGCTGGCCCGGCGTGGCCAGGGTGACCTGGATGATCGCCAGGGTGCCACCGGCCCGGTCCCCGCTGACGGTGCTCGCGGACATGGCCGGGGCCACCAGCAGCCCGAAGAACAGCACGAAGCCGACCACGGCCTCGAACACGAAGCGGCCCGGGCCGAAGAACAGTTCGTCGCCGGCCAGCGTGTTGTAGCTGGCCACCGAACCCCAGGTGACCAGGCCGATGACCACGAACCAGACGGCCAGCATGACGTACCAGCTGCGGGTGCGCAGCCGCTGGCGCAGCTCCATCTGGATGACGTTGCCGAGGGCCGCGCCCCAGCCGAGCCGCCCCTCCGATCGGACGGTCGGCTCCTGCTGCGGCTGGTTGTCCATCGTCATCACTCCGTCCCCCTTCCATCGGGGCGCGGACCCGGCCGTGGCGGGGCACCGGCCCGGGGGG
>NZ_JALDXU010000060.1:0-20845 GCF_032154715.1 Citricoccus sp.
TTAATGCTCCGGCCGGGCTTCGAGGTACCTACGTTAGCTACTTCCGGTCCGGCAACGCCAGACGGAAGATCTTGCCCCAGGTGGAGCCGACCTGCCGGTGCAGGGGCCCGATGTTGTAGGGCAGGCCATAGCGCTCGCAGATCTCGCGGACCTGCACGGCCACCTCGGCGTAGCGGTTGGACGGCAGGTCCGGGAACAGGTGGTGCTCCACCTGGTGGGAAAGGTTGCCGGTCATGAAGTGCATGGCCCGGGAACCGGAGATGTTGGCGGACCCGATCATCTGGCGGACGTACCAGTCACCCCGGGTCTCCCCCTCCACCATCTCCTCGGTGAATGTCTCCGCGCCCTCCGGGAAGTGACCGCAGAAGATCACGGCGTGCGCCCAGATGTTGCGCAGTCCATTGGCGGTGCCGGTCGCCAAGAGTGCCGAGAGACCGGAACCGGTCAGCACCTGGGCGGCCAACGGCGTGGCCGCGTAGTCCTTGGCGAATTGCTTGGCGGCCTTCGCCCCCACGGTCTTCAGGTCCCGCATCAGCTCGGCCTTGGTCTTCTCGCCGGTCTTGACCCGGTCGAGTTCCAGGTCGTAGAGCGCGATACCCCATTCGAAGACGGGAGCCAGGCCGGCATTGATGACCGGGTTGAGGATGTGCTTCGGTTCCCAGGGCTGGTCACGGTCCACCCGCAGCACGTTGTAACCGACGTCCCGGTCCTTGCCGATCACGTTCGTCCACCGGTGGTGCATGTCGTTGTGGGTGTTCTGCCAGGACTTGGACGGGGTGACGAAGTCCCACTCCCACGTGGTCGAGTGAATGTCCGGGTCACGCATCCAGTCCCACTGGCCATGCAGGACGTTGTGCCCGATCTCCATGTTCTCGATGATCTTCGCGACCGTCAGCATGGAGGTTCCCGCCACCCAGGCCAGCTTGTTGTTGGCCCCGAGAAGGCAGGTCCGCCCACCGAACTCGAGGGCCCGCTGCCACCGGATGACCTTGCGGATGTAGGCGGCGTCCGTGTCCCCGCGCTCCGCCAGGACGGCGTCCCGGACGGCGTCGAGCTCGCGGCCGAGATCGGCTACCTGCTCGTCGGACAGGTGAGCGGCTGCCGGTGGGCGCACGGTGGGGCTGCCGGTGGCCGCCAGGGAGCCCGGTCGCGGAGCTCCGTTCCCCGGGGCACGACGCCGGCCGGGAGCCTCGGGACGCGACTCCGGCGGGCCGTCGGGGCCTTTGCCCCGGCCCGGGGCCCAGCTGACCGTGTCCGGTTCGCTGATGGACTTGGCATGAGTGTTGGTCTTGAACACGAGGCTCCTAGGGGTGGGCGTCGGATGGTCTGAGGGGATGCGCGGCGGCACTGAGGACTGGCGGGCCCGTCAGCGTCCTGCAATGCGCTACAGCGCGAGACTGACGGGGCCGGCGGCCGCACTGACGCAGGTCTGGATGAGTTCACCGGGATCTCCGTGCACCTCACCGGTGCGCAGGTCGGTGACCTGGCCGGAGCGCAGCGGGACCAGGCAAGCATGGCAGATGCCCATGCGGCAACCGCTGGGAGCGGCCACGCCGGCGTCCTCGGCGACCTCGAGCAAGGGGGTGTCCCCGGCAGCCTCGGCCTCGAGGTCCGAGTTCTCGAAGACGGCCAGGCCGCCCGCGCCAGCGACGCCGCCGGCCAGGTCGGCCCGGAAACGCTCGATCTTGAGCCCGGCCGCACCGGAGCCGGCCTCGCGCTCCCAGAGGTCCTCGGCGTCGTCGAGGAAGCCCGTGGGGCCGCAGGCATAGGCCGCCCGGTCACGCCAGTCGGGACACAGGGCGTCCACGGCGTGCGGTCCGGTCAGGTCGAGCCGGCCCTCGTCCGCCGTGGTGTGGTGGTGGACCCGCAGCCCGGGGAACTGCTGGGCCAGCTCGTCCAGTTCCTCCCGGAACGGGGAGGATTCGGAGGTGCGGGTGGAGTGGATGAGGACGACGTCCGCGTCGGGGCGCCGGGGCACCAACGTCCGGACCATGGACATCACGGGGGTGATGCCGGAGCCGGCGGTGAGCATCAGCAGGGGCCGGGGGTGCTCAGGAAGGGTGAAGTCACCCTCCGGGCGGTCGAGGAACAGGACATCCCCGGGCTCGGTGTCGCGGACCAGGGCGCCGGAGACCTTGCCGATATCCGTGACCGTGATCTCCGGATCCTCCCCCGCAGCGGCGGAGAGGGAGTAAGACCGCCACTGGCGCACCCCGTTGACGTCCACCCCGATGCGGGCCCACTGGCCCGCCTCGTGGGACTTCCAGCCGGGGCCCGTGCGGAAGGTGATGGTGGCCGTGCCGGGTACCGGGCGGGAGACATGGGTGACGATGCCGCGCAATTGCCGGGATGAGTGCACCGGGTCCAACAGGGCCAGGAAATCCCGAGGCGAACGGGGCGTCGCCAGGACAGAGGAGAACAGGGAGAATACCGACACGAGTGAACGACCAGCCATGCGTCCAGACTATGCGCCCCGGCAACTAATTTCTGCACCGAGCAGATACGATTGCTGCCATGAATCTATCGTCAGAGGATAGACTGCCGTCTCATCCCCTCGCCGGTGGCCCTCCACCACCGCAGGTCCGGGAGACCCCGCAGGCGCAACGCTCCCGGGGAGCCACCGAGGCCAGGGACGCCTCGCGGCCCCCCTGGCTGTCACTGCCCCCGGAGCTGGCGGAACTGCTGGCACCCGCCGTGCCCGCCGTCGTCGAGCAGATCATCCAGACGGTACCGAACCAGATCCCCGCCTATCAGATCACGAAGACCGAGCGGTTCAGCGAGGTGCTCTTCCTCGGGGTGCAGGGTGCCCTGGAACAACTGCTGTCCCTGCCGGGCACGGCCAATCCTGCCCTGAACGAGGAGTCGCGCGAGCTGGTGGCGGCGCTCGGCGCCGGTGAGTACCGGCAGGGACGCAGCATGGACGCTCTGCTGGCGGCCTATCGAACGAGTGCCCGGATCACGTTCCGCGGCCTGTCCGAGGCGTGCGCCGAGCGGGGCATGGCGATGGACGTGGTGGTGGATCTCGGGGAGACGATCCTGGCCTACATCGACGAGCTGTCCGCCGTGAGCGTCCAGGCCTACGCGGTGGAGCAATCGGCCCACGCGGGCGCGCTGGAGCTGCGGCGTGCCGACCTGGTGGCGGCGCTGGTGGACGGCGGGGCCGAGATCCACGAGGTACGGCGGCTGGCCTCAGGAGCCGACTGGCATGTGCCTCAGCGCATGGCGGCGGTGGTGTTGCCCTTGGCCGCGGTGTCCGGCGTCCGCACGCGCCTGGGAACCTCGGGGATCGTGGTGGAGCGTGAGTCAGAGGCAACGGCGATCGTGGCCGCACCCCAGTCTGACCGCCTGCGCTCCCGGTTGCGGGACGTCTTCGCCGGCACCTCCGCCGTCCTCGGGCCCGCCGTGGAGTGGGACGGGGTGGCGCATTCCCACCGCGTGGCACGGCTCGTCGCCGCACAATTGCCACAACTGCAGACGGAGTCTCCGGGGGACGGCGGCCCGGTCTTCGCCTCCGACCATCTGGCTCGAATCGTCCTCGGAGCGGAGACCCAGGTGATGGCGGACCTGGCCGCGCGTCGCCTGGCGCCCTTGGACGGGCTCAGCGGCACGAAGCGCGAGACCCTGGAGGAGACTTTGTTGTCCTGGCTCACGCACTGGGGCCAGCGCAATCCCGTGGCCCATGAGCTGGGCATCCATCCGCAGACGGTGGGTTACCGGGTAGCCCAGTTGCGTGAGTTGTTCGGCGACGAGCTGGATCGGCCGGCGGTCCGGTTCGAACTGGAACTCGTGCTGCGCGCCCGCAGGATGGCCGAGGACAAGCGGGCCGAATAGGAGCGGCCGCCGGAGAAGTCCGGGGTCCGGGTCCACCTGGTCACACCCGTTGGTCCTGCGAAAATCCGGGTGTCGCAGCTGGCATCGGCCATGACACCCGGAATTCCGCATGATGAGCCGACGCCACTACTCCACCGTGGACCGTCATCGCCGCCTCGTCCCCAGCGAGGCCGGCAGCACTGGCCCGGTTGCGGGGCTGCGGCCCAGCATGAATTCGTGCCCAGTCCGATTCCGCTCCCTCCGGAGACCTTGCTCTCCGCTGCATCCTCCTCGACATCGGCCGGCGATGCCGGCCCGATTCTCCTGTCTACCCACGGCGACGCCTGGCGGAGCGAGCTCCTGGCCCGCCGTGCCCGGGACGGCCAACTCGTCCGGCTCGCCCGCGGAACCTACTGTGCCCTCGAGACATGGCTCCAGGCCGCCCCGTGGGACCGCCATCTCCTGGCCGTGGTCGCCCATGCCTCATCGCGCAACCGAGACGTGGTGTTCTGCCATCAGACGGCCGCCGTCCTCCATGGGCTTCCCGCCGCAGACACCCTGAATGTCATCCACACGCGCGCCACGTCACGGGGCGGGGCCGGATACTCGCCCGCACGCAGTCCTTAACTCAACCCCGACGCAGTTTCGCGCCTGGTCGGGTCCCTCCGAGCGGAAGGTCTGAGGCTCGCCCGCCGCACACTGCCCGGCCTTCCCGCCACGAGAGCGCTCTGGAACACTCCGCCGTCGCTGCTCCAGGCCGGTCCCGAATTCGGGGTCGTGCCAGTGCATTTGAGTGATGGGCGGTTCATCGGCCACGTCCTCGCGGATTCGGTTCCCTGGTCGTGTGCAGCCACCTTCAGCAGCGGAGCACTGATCGACACCATCTCGATGGCCGACTATCTGCTTCGACACGGGCCTGATGAATTTGCTGCCGCCGCCACCCTGATCGAGGATCTGCCGCTCTCCGCGGCTGCTCGTCGACGAGCTGGTCTCGCGATGAGCTTTGCCGACCCCCGGTCTGAGTCTCCCAAGGAGTCGGTGAGCAGAGCCCTCATCTACCAGTTGGGCTTTGATGTCCCCGATCTTCAGTATCAAGTCCTGGATGCCGACGGCCGCGAACTCGCCAGGGCCGACTTCCGGTGGAGACGCAGCACCCTGCGGGCCAGGAGCCTGCTGGGCGAATTCGATGGCCTGATGAAGTACGGGGCAGCTCTAGCCGGGCGAAACGGCCGTGAGGACGCGCTCTCGCGGGAGAAGAAACGGGAGCTGAGGCTCGCACGGCTCGGCTATGACGTCGTGCGGTGGATTGACAGTGACCTCAAGAACCCCACGGCCTTCGGTCGCATGCTCGCGGACAACGGTGTGCCTCTGCGGCAGGCCTAGTGTCGTCGGAGGTGTGGTGTTGCACAGCCCCGCACGTTTCACACCCTCGAGTACAGTGTCGGCTCTCCCTCAGCTCACCGGGCCGGTCGCCACCCGCCAGCTCGTCGGCTCGTCATTCAAAATTCCGGGTGTCACGGCGGAAACCCACGGAAACACCCGGATTTTCGGATGATGAGTGTGCAAGTACCTCTGTGGAGCTGGCTCAGCCGGTCAGGACGCGGCCTCGGCCGGCTGGAGGCAGCAAGAATCGATCGGGCTCCTCCGCCAGGACACCCGCTGATGGGTCATAGGGCGGACGCGAAACGGTAACTGTGGTGTCGAGGGCTGAGGCGGAGCGGCGGACCGGGTCACGCTCCGGGTCGAGGATGTCCCGGATGACGGAGACGCAGATCCAGATCACGGCGGCCATGTGCAGGACGATGCCGGATCCGTACCAGAGCGGGATCCACAGCGCTCCCCCGCCGAAGGCGCCCTCTGAGGTGATGCGGGCGGACTCCATCCACACGCCGCCCCAGTGGTAGACCTCCACGGCCTGCCAGATCCAGAACTGCCGCCAGTTCGGGCGGGCGAGCACCACCAGCGGGATCAGCCACATCACGAACTGCGGTGAGTACACCTTCCCCAGCAGGATGAAGGCAGCGACGATCAGCAGGCACAGCTGGGCCATCCGGGGGCGGTGCCGGGAGGAGAGCCCCAGGTAGGCGATTCCCAGACAGCACAGGGCGAACAGTCCGTTCGAGATGAGTGAGAACGTCTCACCGGACCAGCCGGTCCACGTGAAGGCCAGCCACATCGAGGAGAAGGACACCTCACGGTCACCCGAGAACGTGTAGAACCGGCTCCACTGGTCGAAGGCGGTCAGCATGAACGGCACGTTGACGGCCAGCCAGGCCACCGCCCCGGCGGTCAGGGACTTGAAGAAGACACCCAGTTTCCCGGCGCGCCAGCAGAGCACGAGGATCGCGCCGAAGAAGAACAGCGGATACAGCTTCATGGCCGCTCCGAGGCCGAGCGCCACCCCGGCGAGGATTGGGTGGTTGCGGGACCAGAGCAGCAGACCGAGGGCGGCCAGCATGACGGCCCATAGGTCCCAGTTCAGGAAGGAGGTCAGGATGATGCCCGGCGCCACCGCCACCATGAGTGCGTCCTTGGACCGGCCGCGTGCGGTGTAGGCCGTCGCCACCACGACGATCAGCCAGCAGAGCAGGGCGCCGACCGCATTGATGTCGAAGTAGGTGACCGTCCGTTCCAGCAGCGTCCCGTCCTGGGGCACGAACCATGAGGTCACCCCCGCCACGACGGCCAGCAGCGCCGGGTACTCCATCCACTGGTCCTCGGGTAACGGCGTGAAGAAGGGGAAGTATCCCTCAGCCAGGCCGCGCGTGGGAAAGAGCTGCCCGAAGTCCGAGTAGCACATGTGGATGTGCACCCCCGGGGCCTCCCAGCCGTTGAGACGGCACCACTGCTTGGACAGCACCGCCACCACGGCCGCCAGCAGGGTCGCCCCCACCAGCACGAACAGCAGCCGCCGGTCCGGGCCGCCGGCACGGGCGCCTGGGCGAGACTTCGCCCTCGGTGCGGCCTTCGCTGGTCCGGTCTGGTTCACAAGGTCTCCTGGTTGGTCTGGCGAGTGGTGGCGTGCGGGCGTCCCCGCGACCTCCACTGTGCGGTGAAGGGGAACAGCGTGGACGTCTTGGGATCGAGAAAGACAATGAACACCATATAGGCGAGTCCGACGACGGCAGCGATGACCCGCACCCAGAACAGGGAGATCCACTGTGCCACGGACAGTTGGTCCACCACGCCGACCACCACGAGGACCATGACGACCAGGTACAGCGTCCACACGGGCCACCCGCGCCAGCGCCGGACGACGGCGAACATCGGCAGCACCCACAGCAGGTACCAGGGCTGGATGATCGGGGCGAGCAGGACGGCGGCCAACAGGGCCAGGCCGGTGGCCAGCACGGGGTGGACGGGCCGGCGTGTGAGAGCCAGCCAGGCGGTGAAGCCGATCGCCGTCACCTTGCCCAGCGTGTAGACGAGGTCGGCGACCGTGCGGACGCCCGCCCCGGCCATCGCATCCACGGCCCAGCCGACCCCCAGGCCGAGGATCCCGAAGGGCGCATAGGGGAAGGCGGCGTCGCCCGAGGTCAGCATGGCCGGGATCCAGCCGAACCAGAGCCCGGTGAGGGCTCCCATCCCCGTCAGCACCGCCCCTGCCACCAGCAGGCACCAGGTCCAGACCTTCACCCGTGACCCCCAGCGCGGGGACCCCGGAGCGCCCGGGAGCAGCAGCAACCCGGCGAAGGGCAGCGCGAGGACCGTCAACGGCTTGATGGCGATCGAGAGGGACACGAGCACGAGCCCGGCGAGGCTGCGCCCGCGAGAGGCCCCCGGGGTCAACAGCACGAATCCGGCCAGCAGGAGTCCCACCATCAGCGAGTCATTGTGGATGCCGGCGATCATGTAGAGCGCGAACAGCGGATTGGCCACGGAGATCCACACCGACCACCCGGGGTCGGTGCCGAATCGCCGGGCCAGTCGCGGCACGGCCCATAAGCACAGAGCCAGCCCGGCCACCGAGACGAGGCGGAACAGGAGCAGGGCCGGCTCCGGGCTTCCGCCCGTCAGGAACCAGACGGCCCGGGCGATCAGCAGGAACAAGGGGCCGTAGGGCGAGGGTGACTCAGCCCAGATGGAGTCCGCTCCCTGCATGAACCAGCCAGGCAGTTCGGAGATCCAGTCCTCGTAGGGATTCAGTCCGGCGTGCAGGAGCCGTCCCTGGCTGAGGTAGGAGTAGACATCCCGCGAGAACACGGGAAAGGCCACCATGAGCGGGGCGGCCCACAGCCAGGTCGCCCGGGTCACCACCGGCCCGGCCGTAGCCCAGCGACCCCCTAGGCGTTGGCCCAGACGCAGCCAGGCCCGGACCAGCAACAGGGAGCCCAGGACCAGCAGGATGGCACAGACCACCACGCCCACCGGTTCCACGCGGAGCGGGTTGAGCACGGTGGTCCGGGCGAAGACCGACGCCGGCGTCATGGCGAGCCAGCCGACGCCCCAGGAGCCGATCATGATCAGGAGTGATCCGATGAGCCCCTGCCACAGGCTCGGGGCCGTCTCCTCGTCCGGACCGCCCACCAGCCGGTGGGTCAGCGGGAAGGCGCCGAGCCGGCGTCGTAGTCCGGCCAGCGCTCCGGAGGGCGCGCCCGCGGGTTCGGGGACGGTCACGACGGGGTCGTCCCCTGATCTGCCCGTTCGTCCCCCGTCCGATGAGACCTGCCGGTGGAGGCCGCGCCGGGCTGGGATCCGGCCTGCGCACCCGGCGTCATCCTGAGGGAGTCCTGGGAGCCGTGGGCGGCATCGCGGCCTCTCAGCCGGGCCACCGTCCGGCGCAGGGCAGCCCGCACATGCCACTCCTCCTTCAGGATGGAACTGGTCCAGGGGTCCAACAGCAGGATCCACAGCATGCAGGCCCAGGACAGGAACGTGGCCAGGTGGGCCAGCTGCTCGCCGATGCCGAGGAACTGCCACACGAACAGCTGGTCGGCGGCGCCGAAGGCCAGGAAGAAGGCCACCGTGAACACGACCCACTTCAGCTGCCAGTCACTGCGGATCCCCAGGACGGCGAAGAACGGGAGGAGCCACAGCAGGTACCAAGGCTGGATGATCGGCGTCAGCACCACCAGTGCGGTGAAGGCCCATGTCAGCCGTTGCATAAGGTGCTCATGCCGACCGCGGAACATGAGCCAGACGACGATGAGGATGGACAGCAGCCGACCGGCGGTCTTGAAGGCGTCGAGCACCCAATTGTCCTCGAATCCGAGCGAGCCGAGGATCACCTTGGTGCCCTCGGCCAGGATCCCGACCGGGGACCAGGGCACGGAGCCGGTGCCGGTGCCGAGCATGACCGTCAGCCACCCGAAGCCGAACTCGTTGAGCAACCCGACCACCACCATGATCGCCCCGGCGATGCCGGCCGTCAGGAACCAGTAGCCGAAGCGACGGGCCCAACTGGCTCCCCGGCCGGCCCAGAGCAGGCCGATGAAGGGCAGCAGCACCATGGTGATCGGCTTGATGCCGAGCGATGCGGTGACCAGCAGGACACCGAGCAGCCCCCGGTTGGTCGCCGCGTACCAGACGCCGGCGACCGCCAGGCCGACCATCAGCGCATCGTTGTGACCCGAGGCCACGAAGCTGATGAGGAACAACGGGTTGGCCACGGTGATCCACTGGGCCCGGGCCGCATTCGTGCCGAGCAGCGTGGCCAGCTTGGGCACGTAGACCATGAGGAGCACCACGCCGGCCACGGCGACGAGGCGGAACAAAAAGATGGCCAGGTCCGGGTCGTCCGGGCCGGCCACGGCCATGACCAGTTGCTCGATCCACAGGAACACCGGCCCGTAGGGGGTCTCGGTCTGCGCCCAGGTGGTGTCCGCGCCCAGCTGGAACCAATTCGAGAGCGTGGAGATGCCGTCCTCGTAGGGATCGCGGCCGGCGATCATGAGCCGGCCCTGGCCGATGTAGGCGAAGATGTCCCGGGAGAAGATCGGCAGGCAGGCCAGCAGCGGCACGATCCAGGCCGTCGTCGTGAGCGTGACGATCCTCAGTGCGCCGGGGCCGAAGGGCCGCAGGACCTGGCCCAGGCGAAGCCAGCCCCAGAACATGAGCCAGCAGCCGAGGGTGAGCACCACGGTGCCGGTGATGACCCCGGATTCGGTGGTGCGCCACGGGATCAGCCAGCCCCAGCGGTTGATCGGGGACACAGAGGCCAACCAGCCCACGGACAGGGATCCGGCCATCACCGCCACCGAGCCCACGAAGCCGAGGACGGCCGGGATCCACACCGAGGCCGTCCAGGAAGCGGAAGAACGTTCCGTCCGGGTGCCGGACACACTCATCGGGGCGGGTTCCTTCCGTGGCTTGGCGGGCCGTCTCAGGGCCTTCCACAAAGTACCACTGGGCCTCAGGCTACTGTGGGAGGCGTGGCAGCTACTGCAGAGAACCTCGTATGGATCGATTGTGAGATGACCGGGCTGGATCCCGTCAAGGATGCGCTGGTGGAGATCGCCGTCCTGGTGACGGACTCCGAGCTCAACATCCTGGGTGAGGGGGTGGAGGTGGTCATCAAACCCCCACGTGAGGCACTGGACCAGATGGTCCCCTTCGTACGGGACATGCACACCTCCTCAGGGCTGCTGAACCGGTTGGACGACGGCGTCTCCCTCGCCGAGGCGTCCGAGGCCTGTATGGCGTATATCACCCAGCATTGCCCGCAGCCGGGCAAGGCGGTGCTGGCCGGGAACTCGGTGGGCCAGGACAAGCTCTTCCTCACCCGGGACCTGCCGGCCATCACGGACCACCTGCACTACCGGATCGTGGATGTCTCCACCCTGAAGGAGCTGGCCCGCCGCTGGTACCAGAAGGCCTACTTCCAGGCGCCGGCCAAGACCGGTGGCCACCGCGCCCTCGGGGACATCACCGATTCCATCAACGAGCTGCGCTACTACCGTGCGGCCGTGATGGTGCCGGCCCCCGGCCCGGACTCGAAGACCGCGCAGCGGATCGCCGCTGGCATCACGGCCGTGACCGCTCCCGAGGCCTGAGCCACGTCCGGACCGGACTGCGGGGGCCGATTCGGCCCCACCGCGAAATCCATGTATGATGGAACGCGCTGTCACGGTCCGTTCAACGGACCAGCATGGTGGGTATAGCTCAGCTGGTAGAGCGTCTGGTTGTGGTCCAGAAGGTCGCGGGTTCAAGCCCCGTTACTCACCCCGATGTGGTGAGGTTCAAACCCTCGACAGGAGTTTCCACTCCTGATTCGGGTTTGGACCTCACCATTTTTTTGCACCAGTGGGCCGGTGCAGTGCGTATACCTGGTCCTCGGCCCTCCGGTTGACCCGAATGACTACTCTGCGGAGCAGAACGGGCCGTCATCGTGCCGAGTTGCTCTGCGGAAGAGTTCAAGACCAGCGCCCCAGAAACCCGTCTGGACCAGCACCGTCAAGCACGCCGAGAGCACCGGTTCACCCCCCGATGCGCTCCAGGTCACTGGCCCTGTCGTCTCAGAGCGACGCCCAAGGCGCCTGTGTTCCCAGCAACGGACATCCGCCGCTGCCGTACGCCGCGCCCAGCAGGATCAGGTCCCGACGGACGGCGGCTGCCGATGTTCCGCTCCGCCCGAGGATGCATCACCTCAAGTGGGTGATGTCGCAGGTGTTTCTCCGCATCACGCACATACCCTCACCGGAGCGGACCACAAGACAAGCTCAAGGAGAAGTGACATGGCGGACCAGCCGAACATCCTGATTATCTGGGGCGACGACATCGGAATCAGCAACCTCAGCTGCTACAGCGACGGATTGATGGGCTATCGCACTCCCAACATCGACCGCATCGCGAACGAGGGCGTCCGTTTCACCGACTACTACGGCGAGCAGAGTTGCACGGCCGGCCGGGCCGCCTTCATCAGCGGACAAAACCCCTACCGCACCGGACTGACCAAGGTCGGCATGCCGGGCGCTCCGATCGGCTACCGGGCCGAGGACCCCACCATCGCGACCGCGCTGAAGGCCGAGGGTTACGCCACCGGTCAGTTCGGCAAGAACCACTTCGGTGATCGCGATGAGCATCTCCCCACGATGCACGGCTTCGATGAATTCTTCGGCAACCTGTACCACCTCAACGCGGAGGAGGAGCCGGAGCAACCCGACTACCCGACCGAGAGCGATTTCCCGAACTTCAAGGAGCGCTTCGGGCCCCGCGGCGTGCTGAAGTCCTGGGCCAACGGCGACGGCACCCAGCGGATCGAGAACACCGGGCCACTGACCATCGAGCGGATGAAGACCTGCGACGAGGAGTTCCGCGACGCGACCATCGACTTCATGCGCCGCCAGGTCGAGGCCGACACCCCGTTCTTCACCTGGTTCAATACCACGCATATGCACTTCCGCACGCACACCCGCGATGAGGACAAGGGGCGTGCGGGGCGCTGGCAGTCCGAGTACCACGACACGATGCTCTATCACGACGAGATCGTGGGCCAGGTGCTCGACGAGCTGGACCGTCTGGGCATCGCAGACAACACGATCGTCATGTACTCCACCGACAACGGCCCCCACATGAACTCGTGGCCGGATGCCGGCATGACCCCCTTCCGCAACGAGAAGGACTCCAACTGGGAGGGCGCCTACCGGGTGCCGTGCATGGTCCGCTGGCCCGAGAAGATCGAGACCGGCACGGTGCTCAATGACATCGTCAGCCACAACGACTGGTTCGTGACCCTGCTCGCCGCGGCGGGTAATTCAGAGATCGCCGAGCAGCTGAGGCAGGGAGCCGATCTGAACGGGACCTCGTTCAAGGTTCATCTGGACGGGCACAACCAGCTCGACTACATCACCGGGGCGTCGGAGAAGAGCGCGCGCAGCCACTTCTTCTACTGCTCCGACGACGGCGACCTCACGGCGCTGCGCTATGACAACTGGAAGATCGTCTTCCTCGAGCAGCGCGCTCCCGGGACGCTGCAGGTCTGGATCGATCCGTACACGGAGCTCCGCGTCCCGAAGATCTTCAATCTGCGCACCGATCCCTATGAGCGTGCGGACATCACGTCGAACACCTACTACGACTGGATGATCAGCCACGCGTTCCTCCTGGTCCCGGCGCAGATGTATGTCGCCCAGCTGCTGGAGTCCCTCAAGGAGTTCCCGCCACGCCAGGAGCCCGCATCGTTCAGCGTCGACAAGGTGATGGAGAAGCTGAAGGCGGGTGCCGGCAGCGCATGACCACCTCGCTGCGGCGCCGGGACTCGCCTGATCAGCGGACGGACGTGATCGCGCAGTTCTACGATCGCCATCCGTACCCGCCCCCGGCGGATCTCGACGCCGCGGCGCCGCGCTCGTCCCTCGAGCAGCGCGCGGCGCACCACCTGCTCTGGCCGTGGCGACCGGTCCCGGAACAGCACCGGGTGCTGGTCGCCGGCTGCGGCACCAGCCAGGCGGTGCGGCATGCCATGCTCGACCCGTCGGCCGACATCGTCGGCATCGACGTCGCCCCAAGCTCCCTGGAGCAGTCGCGCCGTCTCGCCGAGCGGCACGGTGTGACGAACCTGCAGTTCCACGAGCTCAGGATCGAGGACGTCGCCGAGCTCGGCGAGAGGTTCGACCACATCGTCTGCACCGGGGTGTTGCATCACCTCGCCGATCCCGCGGCCGGCCTCACGGCCCTCCGGGGAGTCCTCGCCCCCGGCGGCGCCGTGACACTCATGGTCTATGCCCCCTACGGCCGTGCGGGCATCTATCTCATCCAGGACTACTGCCGGCGCCTCGGCGTCAGCACCGAGCCCGCCGAGGTCGCCGACCTCGTCGCGACCCTGCGCGAGCTGCCGCCGGGCCATCCGCTGAGCCCGCTGCTGCGCGGCACCCGAGACTTCGCCGACGACGACGCCCTGGCCGACGCCCTGCTGAATCCCCGCGATCGCGCCTACTCCGTGCCCCAGCTGCTCGAGCTCCTGGACGGCGCGGGCCTGACGATGCGCCGCTGGGCACGCCAGGCCCCCTATCTCCCGGATTGCGGGTCCATCAGCGAGACGCCCCACGGAGAGAGGGTCGCCGCGCTCCCGGCCGCGGAGCAGTTCGCCGCCCTTGAGCTCTTCCGCGGCACCATGGTGCGGCACACGGCGATCGCCGTGGCCGCCGACGACCCTGCCGCGGAGCAGCCTGACCCCACAGACTCGACCATGGCCGCCGCACGACCCATACCGGTGCCGACTGCCCTGGCGGTGCAGGAGCGGCTACCACCCGGCATCGCCGCCGCGTTGCTGAACCGTGCCCACACGGACACCGATCTGGTGCTGTTCGTCCGCGCCGATGAACTGGCGATGTTTCGCCGTGTCGACGGGGAAACGACGATCGCCCAGCTGGGCCCCGGGGCTCCCGCATTCGTGCGGCGCTGGCTGCGCCACGACTTGGTAGTCCTCGACGCCTCCGACTGTGCTGGGATGGCCTCATGAACGACACCTTGCAGCTCGGCCATGACGTGGTCCACCTCGGCGGCGGCACCTTCACCATGGGCTCCGACGATCACTATCCGGAGGAGGCGCCGAAGCATCCCGTCACGGTCGCCGCCTTCAGCATCGACCGCCACCAGGTGACGAACCGGCAGTTCGCCGCTTTCGTCGAGAAGACCGGCTACCGCACGGTGGCGCAGCGACCACTGGACCCCAAGGACTTCCCGGGCCTCTCCCGAGCCCAGCTGGTCCCCGGATCGATGGTGTTCACCCCGACGTCAGGTCCCGTCGATCTGCGCCACCTGAGTCAGTGGTGGGAGTGGAAGCCCGGGGCCAGCTGGGCGAGGCCCGAGGGACTTCCCTCGACTGTGGCTGATCGCGGCGACCACCCGGTGGTCCACGTCTGTCACGAGGATGCACAGGCCTATGCCGAGTGGGTCGGGGCACGACTGCCCACCGAGGCTGAATGGGAGTTCGCCGCCCGTGGGGGGCTCGACGGCGCCGTCTTCACCTGGGGCGATGAGGCACGACCAGGTGGCCGTATCATGGCCAACAGCTGGGACGGGCTCGACTTCCCGTGGCGCTCCACCGGCGAGTCGGGCTACGAGCGCACCTCGCCCGTCGGCTCCTTCCCCGCCAACGGCTTCGGCCTACACGACATGGCCGGCAACGTCTGGGAGTGGACCGAGGACTGGTGGAGCGCCAGGCACCCCGACGCGGCCGCGTCTTCCTGCTGCGCGCCAACGGACCCCCGGGGTGGCACGGTCGAGGACAGCTTCGACCCGGAGCAGCCCCAGTTCCGCGTGCCCCGCAAGGTGATCAAGGGCGGTTCGCACCTGTGCGCTGACACGTACTGCCTCCGGTACCGGCCCGCGGCGAGAAGACCCCAGATGATCGACACCGGGATGAGCCACCTGGGCTTCCGCTGCGCGTGGTCTCGGCCCACCGATGAGGAGCAGACATGACCACGCACCGACTCCCCTCCTGGCGGCCCGGCGCGGCACGGGACGCGATCCTCCGTTTCCTCGACGAGATCGACGACGTGCCCCTCGAGGACCGCGTCGCCTACCTCGACAACGACGGCACGATGTGGTGCGAGAAACCGCAGTACGTCCAGTACGACTTCTTCGTCGACGTGCTGCGCCAGAGATCGACGGAGGACCCCTCGCTCGCGAAGCGTCCCGAGTTCGCCGCGGTGCTCGACTCCGATGTGACGGCGATCAGCGAGATCGGCCTCGCGACGATCGCCGGTGCCCTGGCCGCACTGTTCGACGGGCGGAGCCCGGACGAGTTCGCCGCCGCCGTCGACGACTTCGTCGCGCGGTACCGGCACCCGTCATACGACGTGACGATCGCGTCGGTGGTGTACCAGCCGATGCTGGAGCTCATCGAGGAGTTGCGCGCCCATGACGTGACGGTCGGCATTGTCACCGGCGGGGGCACCGAGTTCGTGCGCCGTGTGAGCTCACGCCTGTACGGGGTCCCGCCCGAGCTCGTCGTCGGCACCATCATCGGGTACGAGTTCACGCGCGATGACGAGGGCCGTCCCGCTCTGCAGCGGACCGTGTCACTGATGGGCACGGCCAACGAGGGGCCGGCGAAGATCGCGAACATTCAGACCCAGAACGGGCGCGCCCCGCTCATCGCGGTAGGCAACTCGGGCGGCGACCGAGAGATGCTCGAGTGGGCGCAGTCCTCCCCGCACGGCGGACTCGCGGTCTTGATCGACCATGATGACGCGGACCGCGAGTACGCCTACCAGAGCACGGCGGCCACCTTCCACGACACGGAGCCGATCACCGCCGTCGCCGACCGGCTCGGATGGGTCACCGTGAGCATGGCCAGGGACTGGGAACACGTGTTCGCCGTCTAGGTTCGGGGGCTTCCAGCTGCTGCGCCCCACCGCCGCCGCGGAGACTAGACTCTCTGCTGTCCCGCACGGCACCTGAAGGAGCGTCCACCACCATGACCATCCGCCCGATCACCATCCACGGCGAGCCCGTCCTGCACCGCCGGGCAGCCGAGGTCACGCAGATCGACGACGAGATCCGGACCCTGGTGGCGGACATGTTCGAGACCCAGGACGCCGCCCACGGCGTCGGGCTGGCGGCTCCGCAGGTGGGCGTGGGACTGCGGATCTTCACGTGGGCCTTCGAGGACTCCGGGGACGCGCCGGCGCGCGGGCACGTGATCAACCCCGTGCTGACCCGGATCGGCAAGACCTCCCAGGAGGATCCGGACCCGGACGAGGAGTCCGAGGGCTGCCTGTCCGTGCCCGGCTACAGCTTCCCGCTCAAGCGCTCGGACCACGTGCGCCTGACCGGCCTCGACGTGGATGGACACGACATCGACTTCGAGGGCACCGGCTGGTTCGCCCGCGTCATGCAGCACGAGTACGACCACCTTGACGGCTACCTCTACATCAACCGCCTCAACGGCAAATGGACCCGGCGGTGGAAGAAATCCCTGCGCCGTGAGGGCTGGACGGTGCCTGGCCACACCTGGTTGCCCGGCGTGGACCCCGACCCGTTCGGCCACGATCACGCCGACGACCTCGCCCATCACCAGCACGAGGACCACTGACCATCTCGCTGTGCGGGCAGAATCAACCGGTAGTTTCTGCCCGCAAAGTGACGTTGGTACCGGGAGCACGACGCCGGCCCGGTCACCTTCTCAGGTGACCGGGCCGGCGCGGTGGTTGAGGGAGTTCCGGACGGGCCCGGAACGGGTCAGGCCTTCGGGAAGGCCGGCACCGCGTCCCCGGCCATCTCCTCGATGACGCGGACCACCTGGCACGAGTAGCCGAACTCGTTGTCATACCAGACGTAGAGCACGGCGTTCTTGCCGCCGTTGACGATGGTGGCCAGACCGTCCACGATGCCGGCGCGGTTGGAGCCGACGAAGTCGGACGAGACGATCTCCGGGGAGTGGATGTAGTCGATCTGGTTGCGCAGCTCGCCGGTCAGGGACTCCTCCCGGAGTCGCTGGTTGAGTTCCTCCACCGTGGTCTCCTGCTGGAGCGCCAGGTTCAGGATGGCCATCGAGACATCAGGGGTGGGAACGCGGATGGCGTTGCCGGAGAGCTTGCCCTTGAGTGCGGGCAGCGCCTTGGCCACGGCCTTGGCGGCACCGGTCTCGGTGATGACCATGTTCAGGCCGGCGGCGCGGCCGCGGCGGGAACCCTTGTGGAAGTTGTCCGTGAGGTTCTGGTCGTTCGTGTAGGCGTGCACGGTCTCCACGTGGCCGTAGTCGATGCCGTACTCATCGTGGAGCACCTTCAGCACCGGGGTGATGCCGTTGGTGGTGCAGGAGGCCGCCGAGAGGATGGTGTCCTCGGCGGTGATGTCATCGGTGTTGACGCCGAAGACGATGTTCTTGATGTCACCCTTGCCCGGCGCGGTCAGCAGCACCTTGGAGGCGCCGGTGGCCTTCAGGTGCTGGCCGAGGCCGTCCTCGTCCCGCCAGCGGCCGGTGTTGTCCACCACAATGGCGTCGTGGATGTCATAGGCGGTGTAGTCCACGGTGGCCGGATCGTTCGAGTAGATGACCTGGATGACCGTCCCATTGGCGGTGATCGTGTTGTTCTCCTCGTCCACGGTGATGGTGCCCTCGAAGGGCCCGTGAATGGAGTCCCGGCGCAGCAGCGAGGCGCGCTTGATGAGGTCGTCCTCCGAGTTCCTGCGGACCACGATGGCCCGCAGGCGCAGGGAAGAGCCGCCTCCCTCGTGGGAGAGGATGATGCGGGCCAGCAGGCGGCCGATGCGCCCGAAGCCGTAGAGCACCACGTCCTTGGGTGCCTTGACACCCTCGCCGCCCCGCCCGGCCACCGCGGCCAGCTCGGTGTCGAGGAAGTCCTGCACGTCGCCGCCGGCGGTCCGGAACTTCCCGGCCAGCTTGCCCAGGTCGACGGTCGCGGCGCCGAGGTTCATCCCGGCCAGGGCCTCGACCATGGGGTAGGTGTCCTCCACCGGAAGCACGACCTCGTCGATCTGACGGGCGTAGCGGTGGGCCTTGATGATGTCGATGACGCCCTTGTGGACGAGTTGGCGGCCGTAGATGCTCGTGATCACGTTGTTGTCCCGGTACAACGAGCCGATCAGCGGAACCATCCTCTCGGCCAGCTCCTCCCGGTTGTTCCAGGCGGCGCGCTGGTCCTGCGCGGTTCCGTTGGTCTCTTCTGCCACGGTAGGTCCTTCCCTTGTGCGCCTGCCTCCAGGCGGCGACGGCGCTGTCGCTGACGGGCACCGATGGGCGCCCGGTGAGCGGACGGTCATGGCCCGTCCCGGCCAATACCGCATCCAGATGGCACACGGCGGTGCCCAGTCTAATGACTTCGGCGCCGTTCACCGCAGAAGTGTGTCCGCGTTGACACACGAGAGGCCGTGACCTCGACCACACCGGGCCGGCCAGGTCGGGTCGGGCCGGTGGGCAGACCGACCAGCAGATACTGACAGTCCTGTCATTTCTTGTTTGACTCAGTCCACCATCTTCCTGAATGGTGGCTGGGAACCGACGAGCCGGAGCACCGTCCTTCGAACTTGCGACGGTATCCCTCGTCTCACCAAGAGAGGCAATCATGTCGAGCTCGGACCACGAACCCACGACCACAGCGGAGGAACCGCCCACGCCCACCACCACGGCACCAGTCATGGAGGACGGCCGGGAGCATGTCCCTCCCTCAGCCCGGATCCACGAGAACGACTCCGACCAGGAGATCACCGAGAAGCTCAAGCGCCAGGGTGTCCGCGTGGGCGCCGGAACCATCGCGCCGGCCGTCTTCTGGCCCTCCCTGATCCTCATCGCGGCAGTGGCCCTCGTGGCCATCCTCGCGCCGGGACCGACCGGAGAGGTGCTGTCCAACATCCAAGGCTGGATCACCACCAACCTGGGCTGGTTCTACATGCTGGCCATCGGCGTGTTCATCATCGTGGCGCTGGCCATCTGCTTCTCCAAGTTCGGCAAGATCCGCCTGGGCAAGGATGATGAGAAGCCTGAGTTCGGCGTGTTGTCCTGGTTCGCCATGCTCTTCGCCGCCGGCATGGGCATCGGCCTGGTCTTCTACGGCGTCGGTGAACCACTCGGCTATGCCACCACCACGCCGAAGCCCGGCTGGCCCGGCACCGAGACCGGCGCCGACGGCGTCACCTCGATCATCCCCGGTCAGGAGAGCGCGGTGGCCATGCTGGGCATGGCCCAGACCTTCGTCCACTGGGGACTTCACCCCTGGGCGGTCTACGCCGTGATCGGTCTCGCCGTCGGTTATGCCATCCACCGCCGTGGGCGTCCGGTGTCCATCCGCTGGGCCCTGGAACCAATCCTGGGCAACCGGGTGAAGGGCTGGATGGGCGACGTGGTGGACATTGTCGCCATCTTCGGCACCATCTTCGGGATCGCCACCTCGCTGGGCCTGGGCGTCCAGCAGATCGGTGCCGGCCTCACGGCGATGGGCATCGTCGAGGCACCGGACCAGACGCTGCTGGTGGGGCTGATCATCGTCATCACCCTGCTGGCCACGCTGTCCGTGGTGTCCGGTATCGGCCGGGGCATCAAGTGGCTGTCCAACATCAACCTGTCTATGGCCGCCATCCTGCTCATATCCGTCCTGCTGCTCGGCCCCACGCTCTTCCTGTTCCAGAACCTGGTCCAGTCCGTTGGCGTCTACCTGGCCGAAGTCATGAACATGACCTTCGACGTCGGCGCCTACACCGGCGAGGCGGGTGCGAGCTGGGGCGCGAGCTGGACCATCTTCTACTGGGGCTGGTGGGTCTCCTGGGCCCCGTTCGTGGGCGTGTTCATCGCGCGTATCTCCCGCGGACGCACGGTCCGCCAGTTCATCGGCGGCGTGCTGCTCGTGCCGACGCTGGTCGGTTTCCTCTGGTTCTCGATCATGGGCGGCACCGGGCTGTGGCGGCAGCTCTTCTCTGACGACCCGATCGTGGCGGAGGGCGCCGAGGAGTTCGGCGTCGAAGCTGCCTTGTTCGATGTTCTGGGTGAGCTCCCGCTCGGCGGCGTGCTGTCCGTGATCGCCATCCTGCTGGTGGCGATCTTCTTCATCACCTCATCCGACTCCGGCTCACTGGTGGTGGACATGCTGGCCTCCGGCGGGCACCCCAACCCGCCGATCTGGTCCCGCGTGCTGTTCGCGCTGCTGGAGGGGGCTCTCGCCATCGGCCTGCTGCTGGCCGGAGGCCTGGGTGCCCTGCAGGCCGCGTCCATTGCGACGGCATTGCCCTTCAGCCTGATCCTGATCGCCATGTGCTTCGCCATCGTCAAGGCACTGAAGAAGGACCAGGACGCGATCGATGCCCGCGAACGCCGACTCCGGTACCAGCAGATCAGCGATCGGCTGTCCGAGGACTTCGACGACGCCTTCGGCGAGCAAGTGGATCACCGCATCGACTACCGGATCTCCCGGACCACCGGGGTCTTCGACCGCCGCCGTGCGGGCGGCACGGCCATGCAGACCGCCGCACCGGACTCCCCGCCGGCGTCCACACCGGCTACGGACCCGGACGCCGTCCAGCGCCCGGACCAGTCCCGTGGACTGTTCAGGGGTCGCCGGAAGGACGTCCAGTAGGTCATGAGGACGGGGAACCCGACCCCGTTCGGGTCCCCTCGCGGTGGACACCGCGAACCCCC
>NZ_JALDXU010000153.1:0-3869 GCF_032154715.1 Citricoccus sp.
GCGGTCCGGAACGAGGCAGCGGACGCGTCCGCCGGCGACGGCCAGGGGCACCACGCGGCGGGACTGCCGCCGGCCCCGCTGGTCCACGGTGACGAGATCGACCTCGGTCCGCTGGCGCGCGGCCTGGTGCAGCACGGCCACCGCCTCCTCGGTCCCCGCACCGCTCGGGGCCGGCTG
Source organism: Citricoccus sp. (assembly GCF_032154715.1). Classification (GTDB taxonomy): domain Bacteria; phylum Actinomycetota; class Actinomycetes; order Actinomycetales; family Micrococcaceae; genus Citricoccus. The sequence goes on from NZ_JALDXU010000153.1 coordinate 178, forward strand.
TGGGGCCGAGCGCAGCCGGGCGATCTGCGCGGCCAGCTCCTCCTCGGACGGTGACCAGCGCACGGACCGGACCGGCTCGGGGAAGGCGCCGTCCCCGGCGTTCGTGCGCAGTCTCGCCTCGGCAGCGGTGCCGCTGCTCGGGTCACGCCGGGCGGATGCCGCCCGGTGCCCGGCCTCCGCCAGCATCCGGTGCAGGACCGCCGGGCCGACGCCGGCCGCCACCACGGTGGGCGCCAACCGTTCCAGCTGGGCCGCGGCGAGCGCCGGATCGGCGACGATGATGTCCAGCAGATCCTCGTCCTCGGAGCGCAGCCAGGCACCCGCGGCCCCGAGGGTGAGCGTGCCGTGGCGCCGGGCCACGTCCCGGATCAGGTATCGCAGCGACTGCGGGATCGCGTCCTCGGTGTGGTCCTCGAGGAAGGCCTCGAGGTCCCCGGCGGTGGATCCCGCCTCCAGCGCCCGGTGCAGCGAGGCATCGGAGAACCGGTAGACCCGGGCAGCGCCATCACCCTCCACCTCGGCCATCGCCGCCAGCCGTCCGGCCACGTCCGGATCCAGGTAGCCCGGGGCCACGGCGGTCAGGTCCCCCTGCAGGCGCACCCGGGTGAGCGCGGCCGGCAGGGCGGTCCCGACGGCGGTGGCGGCCTCGTCGAGCCGCCCTGCCGCCACGAGTGCGCCGGCGGCAGTGAGGGCCCCGGCGCCGACCAGCCCTAGGCGGTCGGCCTCCGCCAGCAACGGGAGGGTGAAGCAGGTGCTGCGGGCCTGCCGGCGGGGCCGGCGCCACCGTTGACGGTCCGGGACGGCCTCGTCCAACCGGGTGCCCGGCTGCTCGTCCGAGACCTCCAGGGCCGCCTCGAGGACGGCCGCGCGGAGCCGGGGCGCGTCCGGGCGATTGCGGTCCGGGGCCAGGGCCCGCCCGGAGGCGCCCGCCGGGCCGGGTCCCGAGCCGCCGGGCGGCACCGGGCCCAGCATCGGTGCCCGGCCGCTGGTCAGCCATCCGGCGACGAGGGCCTCCCACTGCACCTGGCGTTCGCTGCGCCGCCAGGCCGGGACCGTGGCGGCGCGGACCCAGGTGGAGGTGTCCGGGTCCAGGACCACGAGACCGGCGGACGCCAGCAGCTCCAACAGCCAGGAGACGTCCTCGGGGGTGCCGCCCGCGGTGCCGGCCAGCCGTTTCAGGTCCCGCACGCCCACCCCGCCTGAACGCAGGGTCGGCAGCCCGCCGCCCAGCGCCTCCAGGAGGTCGGCGGCGCCGCGCAACAGGTCGCCGACGGCGGCCAGGGCGGCGTTGCGGGACACGGCCGGGTTGACGGTGCGGCCGGACGGAGCCGGTGGCTCCGGATGCACGGTGCGGCCGGCGGTCCCCTGACGCCAGGCCAGGCCGGCCTCCAGCGGGTGTTCGGCCACGGATCCCCCGGAGCCGGCGTGGTCCCCGTCCAGCGGCACCAGCAGGCCGGTGCGCAGGAGCACCTCGTGGACGGGCCCGGCCGGCTCGGGGACGCGGGCGACGGGCGAGGACTGCAGCGCATTCAGGGCCGCGGTGACGCGGGTCAGGAGCTCGCCCTGGACCGCCTCGCTGCCGAGCAGGGCCAGTACCCCCGCACGGTCAGTGGGCAGGACGGTCCCGGAGCCGAGGGCGGCGCCGGTCCGTCCGAAGGACCACGGGTGGGGGCCCAGTGCGGCGGCGACCGGTACGGGGATCCGCCAGCCGGCGGCATGCTCCACCACGAGGGCGGCCTCGGCGAGATCGTGCACCAGGGCGCTGATGGCCGCGAGGTGCGTGTCATCGGCGGCCGACTCGGCGAGTGGCGGTGCCGTGCCGTCCGTCAGGAACGAGGCGATCCGGGAGAGCGTGACGGTGGTGCCGGCGTCGGGCCCGGTGGGTGGTAGCTGGTCCAGGACTGCCATGCCTTCGAGGACGTCCAGATGGGCGCGGTCCAGGCCGTCCAGCGCTCGCAGGACGGACATCTGCGTACTGGCGCGGGCTGCCAGGGCGGCGAAGTCGGGGACGGGAGGGTGGCACAGATCCGGGCGCAGCGAGAACAGCCGCTCCAGGCGGTGGTCCGGCCAACCGGAGAGGCGGTCCGTCAGGGTGGTGGCCCTCATGCGCACCGTCGCCGGGTCAGGCGCGGCGTCTCAGGACGGCCTTGGCCACCACGTAGGCGAGCATCAGGACGAAGCCGAGCGGGAGGCCGTAGAGGCCGAACCAGTAGAAGAGCGGCCAGGCAGTGACATTGAGGAAGTAGGAGACCAGCAGCAACACCGTGGCCGCGAAGGAGACCGCGGTCAGGGTGGCACCCACTACCAGCAGGGCCCTCAGCCAGAGCGAGGTCTCCGTGGTGGACGGGGCCGCGGCCCCGGGGGAGCCGTGGACACGGGCGTCGGGGGAGACGAAGGGGCGAACGGACATGGCCCCCAGTCTACGCCGGTGCGCACTGGGGCCCTCGGAGCGGAAGCGACGGGAGAAAACCGCGGGTGAGAGGGTATCCTGAAGGGGTTACAGACTTTCCCTTCCGACCGGCACGGGCCGCGGCACGGTGGAGCAGGGCCGCCCGGACCACGATGTCCGAGGACAGGACCACTCCGCGAGCCGGCAGCGCAGCCAGGGCCCGGGAGCCTGCCGGACCATGAGAGTCCGCGGCCACCGAATGGGCCCGGGGCGATGATTCGACCGGGCGGCCACGGCGCACCGACAGGGCCGGAAGGGGCACCGAGGAGAGATAAGGACATCAAGAATGCCGACCGGCAAAGTAAAGTTCTACGATTCGACCAAGGGCTTCGGCTTCATCCACACGGATGAGGGCCACGAGGTCCACCTGCCCGCCTCCGCACTGCCTGAGGGCGTGTCCGAGGTCCGGGCCGGCACCCGCCTGGAGTTCGGGGTGGCCGAGGGCCGCCGCGGTCCCCAGGCCCTGAGCGCCCGCATCCTCAGCGACAGTCCCTCCGTGGTCCGGGCGACCCGCCGCAAGCCGCAGGACATGGCCGTGGTGGTCGAGGACCTCATCAAGTGGATGGACGTGGCCTCCAACAGCCTGCGCAAGGGCAAGTACCCGCAGAAGGCGCAGGCCGAGAAGATCGCCATGGCCCTGCGCAAGGTGGCCGATGAACTTGAAGCCTGAGACCTCCGCCCCTGAGGCCGTCGGGGACGTCGCCACCGAGACCGTGCAGTCCGCAGGCCGGTCCGTGCGGATCCCGCCGAAGCCGACGCGGGCACCGCGCAAGCGCACCCCCAAACTGGACGACCTGCTGGCCGCGGCCGTGGCCGAGGCCAGGGCGGCGCTGGAGGGCCTGGCCGAGGACGGGGACATCGGCGAGCACGTGGGCACCGTGGCGGACGACGACCGCCTGGTCACCCATCGCTTCGCCGCGACCCTGCCCGGCTACGGCGGATGGGAGTGGTTCGCCACCCTGTCCCGGGCACCCCGCAGCAAGGTCGTCACCGTGTGCGAGACCGGGCTGCTGCCCGGGGCGACGGCGATCCTGGCGCCCGACTGGCTGCCGTGGTCGGAGCGGGTGAGCCAGGAGGAGAAGATCCGCCTGGACGCGATTGCCGCCGGGGAGGACCCGGAGAAGGCCGTGGCCCGCGCCCAGGGCGAGCAACAGGACTCGCAGCAGGACGGCCCCCGGGACGAGGACTCGGCACCGCACGGCTGAGTGCCCCAGGACCGGGCCGAAGGACAACGACGGGGGGG
>NZ_JALDXU010000154.1:0-3802 GCF_032154715.1 Citricoccus sp.
CCCCCGCCGAGGGGGGCTCCGGGCCCGGCGCGGGCAAGGATGTGGTCTGATCCGCGACCACTGCATCCGCGCCCGCCGCATCGGTGCCTACCGCACCGGCACCGCCCATCGCCTCCAGCCACTCCTCAGCATCGGCGCAGACCACGGACGCGTTCGGGAAGGGCATGAGGTTGATCGTCGCGGCGGCGGCAACGGTCTCGTCCCGCTCCACAGCGGTGACGTCCAGGTCGAGCGCGGCCAGGGCCATGGAATCGGCGCCGATCCCGCAGCCCAGGTCGGCCACGGACTCCACCCCGGCGGCAGCGAAACGCCCGGCGTGCAGCGCGGCCACATTCATCCGCGTGGCCTGCTCCAAGCCGGCCCGGGTGAAGACCATATGCCCGGCGAACGGCCCGAACTTGGCCGCCGCCTTCGAACGGAACTTCAGCTGGGTCAGCACGGCGGACACGAGCTCTGGTGCATGCCCCTCGCTCCGTAGGCGAGTGGACAGCGCCAAGGCCTCGGACTCCCGGTACCCCTGCAGTGAGTTCAGCAACGACCATCCCTCCGGCGTCAGCACGGGCATCAACACCGTGTCGTCCTGCGTGGAGTCCGCTGCGGAAACGCGTGCCGGACCACCCGGAGCAGTGCCCGGAGCGGAGTGGGTGGAGTGAGAGTCATACGAGGAGGAAGCCACGGATCCACGGTACCGGCAGGCCCTGTTTCGCGGCGCCACTCGTTCCCCTGCGCCCACTCCATGACCCGCGTGCCAGAGACTCCCAGCGTCCCGCCCGGTGGTCCACCCAGCGTCCCGCCCGGCGGTGCACCCAGCGTCCCGCCCGGCGGTGCACCCGTCCCCCCGTCACCGCGAGCCCACCGGTAGGCTGGAACCATGCCTGACCGTCCCGCTCCGCGCCCGCCGCTCGAATCCACGCGCCGCCACCGGGACCACCTGGATCCGGATCAGGGCTGGGACGGCGAGCCCGGCTTCGACTTCTTCGGCCGCTTCGAGGATGAGCAGCCCGAGCCCGGCACCGCCGCAGAGCACGAGGCCGGCGACTCCGATTCGTCGCCCGTCGCCCCGGGTGCCGCTCGGCGGGATGTCGGCCGCACCTCGCGTGCCTCGCAGCAGGCCGCTTCGGCCCCGCTCTGGTGCAAGGTCCTGCTCTACGTCTCCATGGGCATCGGGGTGGTGGCGGCACTTCTGCTCATCATCACGGTGATCGCCCAGGTGTTCGTGGCCGGGTCCTTCACCCTCGGCGGCGGGGACATGTTCTCCGACTCGGAGGCGGCAAACTCCATCCGCAGGGATGTCGTCTGGGTTCCCCTGACCGGGCCCCTCATCGCGCTCGGTGCCGCGTTCGCGGGACTGTGCGTGGCCGCCGTCGGGATCTTCCGGGCCCGCCGGCACGGGTGAACGCGGCGTGTGGCGGGTTCCATGATCAGCCGGCCACGCTCCCGTCGACCGGCGGCGTCACCTTCTGGCACTCACCTTGACCGAGTGCTAAACCCGGCCTAGAGTCATTTCTGGCACTCCGGGGCACCGGGTGCTAAGCCTGAAGGACCTGCCATCCGGCACCCGCGACGACGGTTGGCCAGCCTCCGGCGCACAACACCATCCATAGACGCTGGCTGCCCGCTCACTCGGGTGGCCCACCCAAAAGAAGGAGAGTACAGACGTGTCTGTCTCTATCAAGCCCCTTGAGGATCGTATTGTTGTCCGTCCGCTGGAAGCCGAGCAGACCACCGCTTCCGGCCTGGTGATCCCGGACACCGCCAAGGAGAAGCCGCAGGAGGGCCAGGTCGTGGCCGTCGGCGCCGGCCGCATCGACGACAAGGGCAACCGCATCCCGGTCGACGTGGCCGAGGGCGACGTGGTCCTGTACTCCAAGTACGGCGGCACCGAGGTCAAGGTCGGCGGCGAGGAGTACCTCGTGCTCTCCGCCCGCGACGTGCTGGCCATCGTCACCAAGTGATGCTGCGCCGGACCCGAGTGTCCGGCTGACGCGCCCAGGCCCGGCCAGGCACCTGAGCCGGCCGGGCCTGCGGGCGTCCCGCGCCGCCGTCGTAAGTGGTGGTTCTGAACCAAACCAGCGCACGACGCCGGCCGCGCACCTTGAGCTTTTCCCCGCAGTTTTCATTGAAATTCGCAGATTTCCTTTACGAAAGGAGCTTCGTTCATGGCGAAGCAGCTTGCCTTCAACGATGAGGCCCGCCGCGCACTGCAGGCCGGCATCGACAAGTTGGCCAATACCGTCAAGGTCACGCTCGGCCCCAAGGGCCGCAACGTGGTCCTCGACAAGTCCTGGGGTGCCCCGACCATCACCAACGATGGCGTGACCATTGCCCGTGACATCGAGTTGGATGACCCGTACGAGAACATGGGCGCCCAGCTGGCCAAGGAAGTGGCCACCAAGACCAACGACGTGGCCGGCGACGGCACCACCACCGCCACCGTGCTGGCCCAGGCCCTCGTGAATGAGGGCATGCGCCAGGTGGCCGCCGGTGCCGCCCCGAACGAGATCAAGCGCGGCATCGAGGCAGCCGTGGCCGCCATCGACACGCGTCTGGGCGAGAACGCCGTGGATGTCTCCGGCAACCAGGTGGCCGCCGTGGCCGCCATCTCCGCCCAGTCGGACGAGATCGGCGAGCTGCTGGCCCGTGCCTTCGACACAGTCGGCACGGACGGCGTCATCACCATCGAGGAGTCCTCGACCACCTCCACCGAGCTGGTCATCACCGAGGGCATGCAGTTCGACAAGGGTTACCTGTCCCCGTACATGGTGACCGACGCCGAGCGCCAGGAAGCCGTCCTGGAGAACCCCTACATCCTGCTGAACTCCGGCAAGATCTCCAACGTGCAGGAGTTCCTGCCGCTGCTGGAGAAGGTCCTGCAGGCCAACAAGCCGCTCTTCATCATCGCCGAGGACGTCGAGGGCGAGGCCCTGTCCACGCTGGTCGTCAACAAGATCCGCGGCACCCTGAACGTCGTGGCCGTCAAGGCACCCGGCTTCGGTGACCGCCGCAAGGCCATGATGCAGGACATCGCCACCCTCACCGGTGCGCAGGTCGTCTCCCCGGACCTCGGCATGAAGCTGGACCAGGTTGGCCTCGAGGTGCTCGGCTCCGCCCGTCGCGTGACCGTCACCAAGGACAACACCACCATCGTCGAGGGCGCAGGCTCCGCCGATGAGGTGGCCGGCCGCGTCTCGCAGATCCGTTCCGAGATCGAGAACACCGATTCGGACTGGGACCGCGAGAAGCTGCAGGAGCGCCTGGCCAAGCTGGCCGGCGGTGTGGGCGTCATCAAGGTCGGCGCCGCCACCGAGGTCGAGCTGAAGGAGGCCAAGCACCGCATCGAGGATGCTGTGTCCTCCACGCGTGCGGCTCTCGAGGAGGGCATCGTGGCCGGCGGCGGTACCGCGCTGATCAACGCCCTTGCCGCCCTGGACGAGGACGAGGCCATCAAGGCCCTGTCCGGTGACGCCGTCTCCGGCGTCGGCATCGTCCGCCGGGCCCTGGTCGAGCCGCTGCGCTGGATCGCCCAGAACGCCGGTCAGGACGGCTACGTCGTCACCTCGCGCGTCGCGGAGCTGGAGCCGAACTTCGGCTTCAACGCCAAGACTGGCGAGTATGGGGATCTCCTGGCCGCCGGTGTCATCGACCCGGTCAAGGTCACCCGCTCCGCCCTGCTCAACGCCGCGTCCATCGCCGCGCTGGTGCTGACCACCGAGACCCTGGTGGCGGACAAGGTGGCTGACGAGGACGAGAAGTAACCTCGAGCTACACCTGAGGCACAACACAGAGGCCCCGGCATGCATCC
>NZ_JALDXU010000155.1:0-3799 GCF_032154715.1 Citricoccus sp.
GACTCTGTCCCTGCTTCGTCGCAGGCAGGGCCGGCCGGCCCCGGGGTACCGGAGGAAAGGACCCAGACCATGCCGAACCACGGTAATGAAGAAGACCGCGAGCGCGAGGAGCCGGTGAGCTTCCAGGACAAGCGCCGGATCGACCCGATGACCGGGAAGGTCCGCGAGCCGGCGGGCCAGCCCGCCGATGCCGCTGCCGCCGCTGAGGACCCGGAGGACACCGCCAACGACGCCGGCCCCGGTGCCGCGGACGCAGACGGAGATGCCCTCTCCCAGGCCGAGCAGATCCTCAACAGCGTTGCGGATGCCTCCGACGAGGGCGTCACCGGCGCCCAGGACCCGGAGCTCGCCAGCGCCACCGCCCGCGAGGAGGAGCTGCGCCATGACCTGTTACGTGTCCAGGCGGAGTTCGTGAACTACAAGCGCCGCGTGGACAGGGACCGGGACGTGTCCAAGGACAACGCCATCCAGTCCGTCCTGACGGCCCTGATTCCGGTGCTGGACGACCTGGACGCCGCGCGCGCCGCGGGAGACCTCGCTGAGGGCCCGTTCGCCGCGATCGCCACCAAGTTCAACTCGGTGCTCACCGGCTTCGGGCTGGAGCGGCAGGACCAGGACTCCCTGGTCGGTCAGCCGTTCGATCCGGCCCGCCATGAGGCCATGCTGCGTCAGCCGAGCCAGGAGATCCCGGAGGAACACGTCGTCCAGGTGTTCCGCAACGGCTACCTCCGCGGTGAGCGCGTCCTGCGCGCTGCCCAGGTGATGGTCTCCGCCGGCGAAGGCTGACCAGGCCTCCGGCAGGCAGGCCCAGCCGGACAGAGCCCACGGGCTGAAACGGAAGAAGCCACAGGACAGACAGGAAAGGAGGCACCATGGCCTCACAGGATTGGGTGGACAAGGACTTCTACGCCGTCCTCGGTGTCTCCAAGGACGCCTCGGAAGCGGACATCAAGAAGGCCTACCGGAAGCTGGCCCGCAAGTATCACCCGGACCAGAATCCCGGTAACGATGCCGCCGAGAAGAAGTTCAAGGAGGTCACAGAGGCCAACTCCGTGCTCTCCGATCCGGAGGAGCGCCAGCAGTACGACGCGATCCGGGCCATGGGATCGGGGGCGCGGTTCTCCGCTCCCGGTTCCGGTGCGGGCGGCCCCGCCGGCGGCGGCTTCGAGGACATGTTCGGAGGCCTGTTCAACACCGGGGCCAGCCGCGGACGCTCCGGACCGACCACCGGGGACATCCCGCCCGAGTTCGCCGATCTGTTCGGCGGCTTCGGCGGCCGGACCGGCGGAGGTGGCTTCGGCGGTCCTCCGACCAAGGGCGCGGATCGGACCGCCAGTACGAGCATCTCGTTCGCCGGGGCGATGCGCGGCACCACCATCTCCCTGCGGGCGGCGGACGGCGAGGTCATCGACGTCCGGATTCCCGCCGGCATCAAGGACGGCCAGAAGGTCCGCTCGCGTGGCAAGGGTTCGCCCGGGGCCGCCGGTGCGGGGGACTTGATCGTCACCGTCAGTGTGAAGGACCACCCGTTCTTCCACCGTGACGGCAACAACCTGCGCGTCCAGGTGCCCATCTCCTTCGACGAGGCCGCCCTCGGCGCCACGATCGAAGTACCCACGCTGGACGGCTCCGTGAAGGTCAAGGTCCCCGCCGGCTCGTCCTCCGGGCGCGTGTTGCGGGTCAAGGGCCGCGGCGTGAAGTCCTCCAAGGGCTCGACGCCGGCCGGAGACCTTCTCGTCGAGCTTCAGGTCGAGGTGCCCACGTCCCTGTCCGATGACGCCCGTGCCGCCGTGGAGGCCTTCGCCGCCGCGACCGCGGGACACCATCCGAGGGCGGGGCTGGCGGACAAGGCCCGGTTGTGACCACCTTCTGGGAGGAACCGATCTACGTCATCTCGGTGGCAGCCGAGCTGGCGGACATGCATCCGCAGACCCTGCGTCAGTATGACCGGATCGGCCTGGTGGTCCCGCAGCGTCAGGGAGGGCGGCAGCGCCGCTACTCCCGGCAGGACGTGGACCGCCTCCGCACCATCCAGCAGCTCAGCCGGGACGGCGTCTCCCTGGAGGGCATCCGCCGGATCGTGGAGCTGCAGGGGGAGGTTGAGCAATTGCAGAACACCGTGGCGGAGCTCGCCGGGCAGATCCAGGCCTTCCAGGCCTACGCCCGCTATCCCCGCGTGTTCACCGCCGGAGCCACCGGTGACGTGACCAGTACCTTCGACGCCGGCTCGGAGGGATCGCAGCACGCCTCCCGGGCCCGGAACGCGGAGACGGCGGCCACCATCGAGCGCGCCCGCCGGGCCGCCCGGTGGCGCCGTCCGGCTGCCGCCCTGACCGCCGCTCCCGGCATCTTCGAGATCACCGCGGACGCCGGCCCCGCCTCTGGCACCACCGCCGGGGGGCGGCACTACCCCGCCGAGGGAGCGGAACCGCGCTCCGGAACAACGTCCACGGTGCGGATATGGAAGCGCCAGGGCTGAGGCCGGAGCGGCCGGTCGCGTCGGTGGCTCGCCGGGACATCTGGGATGCCGCCGAGCGGGAGGCCACCCGGGCTCGCCTCCGGGCGGACATGCGCCGTCGTCAGAGCCTGGGGCCACGCCAGAGATCCGCCCTGGACGGTCTGGTGCACGCGTTGAAGCCAGGTTCCATGGACCGCTCCTACCCGGAGCGGCATCTGCTGGCCTACGATCTCGGCACCACCCTGCGTCCGGCCTCCGCCGCCATCGCCGTGGGGGAGCCGTCCACCGCCAGCCATCTGACCTGGCAGGTCTCCGGCATGGGGATCTTCGTGCATACCGCCATGTGGGGATCCGTCCGGGAGGCCGGCCAATTGTGGGCCGCCCAGCGGGAGGCCGGAGCGCAACGGCCGTGCGTGGTGGCCTGGCTCGGCTATCACCCGCCCGGCCCCCGGGGCGTGCTGTCCGGCCAATCCGCCCTGCGCGGCGGAGCCCGGCTGGCCCGTCACCTGGACGGCTGGTTCGATGTCCGCGCACGGCTCGCTGCGGGCTCCACGTCCACCGCTGGGATCGATGCGGCCGCGCTCCCGCACACTGCTGTGGAAGCCCATTCCTACGGGAGTGTGGTGGCTGCACGGGCACTGCAGATCCTGCAGCGGCGCGAACCGCCGCGCAGCCTGGACGCGCTGGTGGTGTCCGGCGTGGTGGGCCTGCCTCGAGACCTGGCGGGGGATCCCGGGAAGCTGGGGCTGACGGCCGAGCACGTCTATGTGGCCCTGGCGGAGACCGATTACCTGTCCCGGCTCGGGCGGCTTCTCTCGCGGCGGCCACGCTGGACCCGGTTCACACCGCTGGAGGTCGGGGCGGATGGCTCGCGTGGTCTCGCCGGCGTGGTCGGGCACAACACGTCACGGCATCGGCCTGATTCCGGTCCGCTCCACCGCGGCTTCGGCTACCGGGACGTGGGGACCACCTCGCTGTACCGCATCGCCCGCGCGACGGCGGGCCTGCCCCTCGACTGAATCTCGGGCCCTTTCATGGTGCCCCCGAAGACGAGAACGCCCCGTCCTCCGCCGGTCGTGGGCGGGGGACGGGGCGTTTCGCGTTGGCTGGACGGCAGCCAGGCGCCGGTGTCAGCTGGTGGAGGTTCCCCGGCCCGGCTGACGGCCCCGGTTGGCGGGGTCCGTGGCCTGGTCCTGGCCGGACGCCCCGCCAGCGCTGACGTCATTGCTGACGTCATCGCTGACGTCAGCGGTGCCTTCCGGCGTCCAGCCGTCGGCGTAGGTGCCGGTCTCGTAGTCGTAGTCGACCGGTTGACCCTCCTCGTCGGTGCGCTGGTACCAC